>JAZNXI010000178.1:0-12376 GCA_045593825.1 Lachnospiraceae bacterium | reverse complement strand
AAAGCGTGTATAATAAACAAAGAGAGAAGTATATTACTACGGAGGTAACCCAAATGAAGAAGCTGAATGTCCGTAAGGACGAGCGCTGCATGGCATGTCTGAGCTGCGTTATGGCATGCTCCGAGGCTTTCTATAAGGTAGCGGATCCGGGTCTGTCCTGCATCCAGATCGTAGAAAAGAACGGCGAGCCCAAGGTCAACAACTGCATCCAGTGTGGCAAGTGCATGCGTACCTGCGAGCATGAGGCCATCACCCAGAACCCCAAGACCGGCGTCTATATGATCAACAAGAAAAAGTGCGTCGGCTGCGGCAAGTGCGTTGAAGCCTGCCCGATGAAGGTTATGGTGCAGATGTACGGTGCGTGGAAGCAGTTTAGATATTCTAAGGCAGGATACTGGGTTATGACCGTTGCGGGTATTTTGATAACCGCCGTCATCGGAACCGTATTAAAGGGATTTATTTTCGGTTAGGAGAATAACGTTACATAAAAAAGCTGCGGCAGTTGTGATGTAAAATCATAGCTGCCGCAGCTTTTTGTTAGATATAAAATATAAGAGTTGATTTAGTGAAGTTACTGATACAGAGCAATTATATCCTGCATGTTACCGCCAACTAAGGTGCCGTCTTTCTTTCTTCTGAACTGAGAGAAGAATTTCCAGGCGTTTTCGCAGTTTAAGTGGCGCATCTCATGGGCCTGGTTGCTGCCGCTGCCAAAGATGCTGTAGCAGCATCCGTTTTCGCTTTCAAACAGGTGCATGGTAAGAATACAGCCTCTGTTGTCATCCTTTGCCTTACAGATGACATCGCCGTCGATGCCCCAGATTTTGTTTGCCCAGGTTTCACGGTCTTCAAAGCTTACGTTGTACGGCGTTTTTGCACGGTTTACCTTAAGGACATATTCCATACGGTCACGGCATTTTTCTTCCTGGAACGGTAGCTCCGGAAGCGGAGTTAATTCGCCGCCGACATAGAAGACCGGAACAATGGTATCCTGGTTGTAGTTTTCAAGCGGCTGACCGTAAGCGTTGGTGCCAACCGGGAAGGTGGCATCCATCGGAGCAACAGCGGCAAACACGGCCGGATATTCCTGAAACATATCCCAGGTTTTGCATCCGCCCATGGAGAAACCGGTGGAATAGATGCGTTCTTCGTCAATCGGATACTTTTCTTTTAACTTTTCAAGAAGCTCCATCATTTCTGTGGCGGTGCTGTTTAAATGGTTTTCAACGCTGATAAGTAAAAAGTCGTATTTGTTTACAACAAGGTGCCAGTCGGAAAGGGCAACCATGCACATGGCAGAATCGCCGCCGCCGTGGAAGCAGAGTACGGTTGGAACTTTCTTGCCGGTTTCCATGATTTTTTTATTGTAGTAGGCAACGTAACCAACCTTGTGTTCTTTGGTGTCTTTATCATCACCGCGGTTGTCCGGTGCGGTGGTAAGGGTAACAACCTCCGGTTCCACCGCCATGCCCATGGCTTCTAAATCCGGTTCGATATTTAAGTAACCGACCATACGGCGGAACTTTTTTCCGAAGGAAATAAAGTCGTTGTAGTAGTCGGCAGTGTCTTTTATCAGGATGTGGTCGGAATGGTCTGCCAGAGCAGTGTTGATTTCATCGCTGTTACCGATGGAAATTACCGGAATGTCACGACGTGCAGGTGCCGGAAGTACGCTTAAGTTTTCTAAGCAGCACAGAGCAGGGGTGATGTCACCCTTGCCGAACAGTCCATCGCCTTCGATGGTTTGTAACAGATGGGTGGCGATATAATCTGCAGAAGCACCGGTACCGTACAAAAAGCTTCTGTGCAGGGCACCACGGATAAATAATTCGCCCCATTCTCCGGTGAAACGGTTCCTCATTTTGGTTACACCGTTTTCGTAGTACTGGCCGATTTTTGTGTTGGAAATCAGGTCTGCAAACAGGGACGGAGAAGCACTGCTCCAGTTATCGGCATTTGGATAAATAAAGACTACGCTGCCACCGTATTCTTTGGCAATGGCAGATAGACCATTAGTGTCTGCAAACTGTTTAGCTTCTTCCGGTGTAAGTTTTTTCTCTTCAAAAACCAACAGATACGGTGTCATGAAACAGTAGTTGATAATGTCGGTTGGTAAATCGCAGGTTGGAAGATAGACTTTTGCAGAAAAAGTTTCAAAAGAGTGTTCCCAATAATTGCTGCCGTCAGCAAAGTTTTTAAGGTGTGGCATAGTGTCCATAAATATTCCCCTCCTATCATCTGATAGCCTTATTATTGCATAATTACGCGGCAGAATCAATGAAATCTTCCTCGTTGTGAACAAGTTAGCAAGGATGGCATAGCGTAGCAATTTCTGATGATTTATAATAAGAGAAAAAGGACAAAACAGGAGGGCATTGTTATGGGATATCATATGGAAAAACCAAACAAACTGGTGGGAAAAGATTATGCGTTTGACGCGTTTGATAACGGACAGGTTCTGTTAAATAAAAAGAAAAACCGCCTGCCTGCCATGGGCTGGAACAGCTGGAATGCATTCGGCAGCGGAAATACTGCGGCTCTGACAAGAACAATGGCAGATAAAATGGTAGAACTGGGACTGGATAAGCTGGGTTATGAATATCTGGTTCTGGATGACGGTTGCTATAAACAGGAGCGAATAGATGGCAAATTATCCAATGAAGAGGTGAAGTTCCCGGAAGGCTTCCGGGCACTGGCAGACTATATCCACGCCAGGGGATTGAAGTTTGGTATGTATAATGACATCGGAACCAATCTTTGTGCCGGCGCTGCGGTGGGCACTTGCGGTCATGAAGATGTGGATGCACAGTCTTATATTGACTGGGGTGTGGATTTCTTAAAAGTGGACAACTGTTACTACCTTTGGGACAATGCTACCTTCTCCGCAGGAACCAATGCAAAGTATGTGTATACTCCAAATATGAAAAGTGTCCGGGTGGCAGGTAAAAACTTTGAGAAAATTTATTCTGCAGTGACAGACGGAATATTAACCGGGCTTGGATGCCGGAAAGAAGCGGACTATGTAACCAATATCGGTACCTTTGACGGTACCAATGTGGGCACCACACCAATCGGACCGAGAAGCGGCGAACTGGAATTCAATGTAGAGGTTGCAGAAGCGGGAGAATATCAGGTATATGTGACCTATGCCACCGGGGAAGAACCGGGTGTGGGCAGCTGGCTTCAGTTAGCAGTCGGAGAAGAATTGTATTATGATGATTTCCTTGCTGCAACCGAAAATAAAGAAACCTTTGCTGAGAGTCAGGCAATTACAGTTACTTTGGAAGCAGGTGCAAACCGCCTTCGTGTGATGAACCATCGTCGTCAGGAAAATACATTGAATTCTTATGCGGCACTGCTTGCCGGTTTGAATAAAGCAAATCCAAACCACGATGTGGTATTTTCACTTTGTGAGTGGGGTAAAACCCAGCCGCAAAACTGGGGCTATAAGGTTGCGGATTCCTGGAGAATTTTAAATGACATTACTTTCTGTGTAGGCGGTGACGGAAATCCGGGCAGAGGCACCTGGTTTGACGGAGGAACCGCCAGTGTTACCTCCCAGTACGACAAAGCAGTAGTCATGGACGAATTTGCGGGTCTTGATAAGGGCTGGAATGACCCTGACATGATGATGATTGGCATGAACGGTTTGGATGAAACAATGTGCAAGACCCATATGGCCATGTGGTGTATGATGAATTCCCCGTTGATGCTTGGCCTTGATTTGCGCCGTGTCACAAAGGGCGACTGGATGTATAACATCATTGCCAACAAGGAATTGATTGCATTAAACCAGGATGCGCTTGGTATCCAGGCAAAGCGTGTGTTTACTACTATCGAAACCGATACTCCGGACACCGATTATATCACCAACCATAACCGCTGCGATATTCTGGCAAAACCGCTGGCAGACGGTGATGTGGCTCTTTGCTTCATCAATGTAAACGACCAGCCATGGGAAGGGGAGTTAACTGTTTCCGTGGAGCAGATTATGAAGTTTATAGGACACAAGATGGGAAATGCAGAACAGTTTGCCAATGCAAAGGCATACGAAGTAACCAATTTGTGGAGTGGTGAGAAAACGCAGAACACCACAGGAAGTTTTACTGTGGCAAAGCTTGCCGGCTGCGAAAACGTAACTCTCAGAGTAAAGGCATTATAAAGATATGACAAGAAAAAACATTGTAGGGTTAATACATGATTTTCTGCGGACAGAGCTGCAGGAACCGGATGAAATTGATTCTGCTCCGGCCTATGTGCTGCAGGATTTGTTTGACTGCCGTGTTTGTGCAGGGCATATTATTCAGGTGTATGTAAAGGGAATTATGGATGGAATTGTTCTGCCGGACGGAAGAATGGTTTTTGATGCAGAAAAACAGGTTTCAAAGGAAGAACTGTCTGACATAATGACAAAGGTCTGTTTTCCGGAATTCCGTACACCGCACCGGTCCGAAGAAGAAAAAAACAGCCGGGACCGTGAACCGGAGGAGATTTCTTTGGAGCAGGTAAAGCGGTTATTGCAGGAAGGAAACCGGCCCCTGATAGTAGATGTCCGTACGGAGCGGGAGTATGCCAAAGGATGCTTGCCGGGGGCTGTCAATGTACCGTTTCTGGATATCATAAAAAATCCGTTTATGTTTCATGAAAACCGTGATAAAAAAATCTTGTTGTATTGCAACGAAGGATATCAGAGCCTGGCGGCAGCCCGCTGTCTGTTGGAGGCCGGATATTCCGATGTAGCTTTTTTGTTTACAAAGTGAAGTAAAAATGGTAAAATATATAAGCGAGTTTTAAAAGACCAATAAAAACTTGTTGGTGAATAATGCTTATAAAGGGGTAAACAATATGATTTACGACGAGAAGAAATTTGCGGCCAGTGCAAACAAGAAAACTATGGGAATGTGGCTTGCTATGTTGGTGGTATTATCTGCTGCATATGCTATAGAAATTGTGAAAGGATTAAAAACACCAACCTATTTCCTGATTATGGAACTCATTGCGTGGGTGCCGTTTATAATCGGTCTTATTGTAGTAAAGAAGCAGGGCTGGCATTCCAAATTGTATCATAATATTTGTGGATTTGGTTACGGATTTTTCTATTTGTATATTATGGTTACCTCGCCGGGCACCTTGGCATTTACTTATATTTTACCGTTGGTAAGTATGTTTGTAATTTATAAAAACCGCAATTTTATTATCCGTTGCGGTGTTGCCAGTATTGCGGTTCTGATTTTTTCTATCGTTAGAAATTACATGAACGGAATGAATACGGCAGCGGATGTATCTAACTACGAAATTCAGTTCGGAATGATTTTATTCTGTTTCATCGGTTATATTGTTGCCATCAATCACACGAAAAATCATGATGATGCATTGGTGGGCTCCATTCAGGCGAACTTAGACAGGGTTATTACTACGGTTGACCAGGTAAAATCAGCCAGTGATGAAGTAGTTGACGGTGTTACCGTTGTCCGCGAATTATCGGAGGAGAATAAAGAAAGTGCCCAGGATGTTGTAAGCAGCATGGAAATCCTGATTGATAAGAGTGATGAACTGGGCGGTAAAATTGATTCTTCCATGGATATGACCAGAGATATTGACCAGCAGGTAAGCAATGTAGCAGGACTGGTGGAACACATGGTAGAAATCAGCAAAAAGTCAGCAGAACATGCCGGCAGCAGCTATTCCGAATTAAAGAATGTGGTAGAAGCAACCAATACCATGGCAAGATTATCTTCCGAAGCAGAGGTTATTTTAAATGAGTTCCGTCATCAGTTTGAAAAAGTAAAGCAGGAAACAGGAACTATCGAAAACATTTCCTCCCAGACCAATCTTTTAGCCTTAAATGCATCTATCGAAGCGGCAAGAGCAGGCGATGCAGGACGCGGTTTTGCGGTAGTAGCCGATGAAATCAGAAACTTAAGTACCGGAACGCAAAATTCCTCTACAAGCATTATGGAAGCATTAGGAAATCTGGAGGAAATCTCCGGTAAGATGACAGAATCCATTTCTACCATTCTTAAGTTGATTGGTGAAAATCTGATAACCATGCAGGGAGTTAACGAAAGCGTTGGAACAATTGCGGAAGATTCCAAGCAGTTGGGTGACGAGGTGCAGGTAGTAGATGCTGCCATGAAGCAGGTAGAAAGTGCCAATAAGAACATGGTTGAGAATATGCAGCAGGTGCAGGATATTATGGTGGATATGGCAACCGGAATTAAAGAGTCCGAGTCTACTACGGTAACCATGATGAATAAGTACGAAGAAACTGCCCGCAATGTCATCAAGATTGAACAGGTAGTAGGCCGGCTGGTAGAAGAGCTGGGTGAAGGCGGTTTCATGAGCCTGGAAGACGTAACAGCAGGCATGAAAGTAATTGTTGTTGATAAAAAGCAGGGTAAGGAATGTCATTCCGAGGTAGTAGATGTTACAGATAACAGTGTTGCCATTTCTGCAACAACACAAATGGAAACTTTCCTGGAAGCATATGCGGCAAAGCATCAGTTTGAAGTACAGATTGTGGTAAATAATACGGTTTATATCTGGACAGGTGTTGAAATCAACCGTAAGGCAGCGCATGGTACTTATCAGTTAAAGCTGGCAGACAGTCCAAAGGTTTTAAACAGAAGACGTCATCCGAGACTCAGTATAAATAACGAATGTCTGATTACCTTAAAGGGACATACTTTCGGTGGCAGAATGGTTAACATCAGTGCGGGTGGTTTTGCTTTCAAGAGTACTGTTTCTGATTTTGCAGATTGCGTTGGTGCAACGGTAGAATTACAGATTAAAGAACTGGATGCTTTAAAGGGCAGAACGTTAACCGGTATAGTAATACGTTCCACAGACAACAAAGGAAGCTATATTGTAGGCGGAAGATTGTTGGAAGATGATTCTGATATTATGAACTATGTAAATGCGAGAGTATAAAAATAAGGAGCCATCAATTTTTATTTGGTGGCTCCTTTTATACTATACTTTCCATTGGAATTTTTACCTCTTTCTTATTATTTTGATTGATTTAAGTTTTTGTTGGAGTGTACCTCGCTTTCGTTAGATTTAGATTTGTAATCAGCAGCTATTAAAATCTATGGGATTTGATGATTGGATTGTTTATGCCATTGGTCTGTACCTTCCTTTCTTTAAGGATGAAATCGAATTAAGTTTCTTTATGTTGTCTTTATTATAACTGATAATTTCCAGAATGTCAATAGTAAAATTCTAAAAATAATTATAATTCCTTAAAGAAGAATGAAAATGAATTATGAACAATATAAATATTCTGAATAATACATAAAACAAGAATAAATAAAAAAATATTTTTATTCACTAAATTAACACAGATTTTCATAGAGAAGTATGGTATACTGTTCATAAAAAGCAGTAAGGGAGTCTTTTATGGAAGAAAAAGATTATAAATATAAACTCCGCAGGTTTCGCCGGCGGTTGAATACGGAGGCTGGTATCCGGGCGGGAACTATCGGTTTGGCAGCGGGACTTGCCGCTATGGCAGCAGTACTTTTATACGGACGGTTGCGGTACCAAAGCATACTTATGAAAGAAGCAGGCTTGGCAGCAGTGGTGCTGTTTGCAGCAGCTACTCTGATATGTTATTTTGTGTGGCTTCGTCCAAGAAAAAAAGAAGTGATTGCCCGCATAGATGCATTGGGGCTGAAAGAGCGTATCCTTACCATGGAAGAACTAAAGAAGGATGACTCGGTAATTGCAAAAAAGCAGCGGCAGGATGCAAAAGAACATCTGGCGATGCTTGATGCGGCAAGTATGGGGATACGGTTTTACATAAGACCGCTGATTTGCAGTCTGGTACTGGCGGCGGTGGTTGCGCTTTTGGTATTTATTCCGTTCCCGAAGGAAGAAGTTGATCCACTGGCCGAAAAAAATGCTCAGGAAATGCAAATTGTGGATGAGATGATTACCATCTTAAAAGATTTGGTGGAGCAGTCGCTGATGAACGAAAAGCATCGTGCAGATATCAATGAGATTATCGATGCCATGGCCATGAGCTTTACACCGGAGGATAGTACCTTAACCAGAACGGCAAAGATTGCAACGGCGTCTAAACGTCTGGATATGTATGAGTCCACGGAGAATGCGGAGCTTGCATTGAAAAAGCAGCAATCGGATGATTCTTCTGAGGCAAAAGCAGGAATTAAGGAACTGGAAGCGGAACAGAAAGTGCTTTCCGACGCAATTAAAGAGATGAAAGATGTGATGGGTACCTCCATCGATGTTATTAATCTGGTGGAAGGAACCTTCTGGACGCCGGGTGGACCATCCTCAGGGTCTTCCTATGAAGTAGAAGAATTGCCGCCGGAAGAAGAGCAGGAGGAAAACGGTGAACCTCCGGAAGGGGAAGAACCGGGCGAAGGAGAATTTCCTCCGGAAGGCATGGAGCCGGGGGAAGGCGAGCCGCAGGAAGGTATGGAAGGAAATATGAACGGCGCAGGCGGTCAGACCATCTTTGATCCGGAGCAGGGTGAGGTTGGTTACGGCAGCGTATACGAAGAGTATTATCAGGAAATCTTAAAGGCGTTAACAGAGCATGAATTTTCTGAGGAAATCAGGGAAATGATTGAAGATTACGCAAATTCATTAGAATAGTTAAAGGAGAAAAACAATGGTTACAGAGGAAATGTTACAGCAGTTTAAGGAAAAGTGTGAAGGGATTTATAAAGAACTGGGTAAGGATATGATTGGCCAGCAGGACGTAGTGGAGGGTTGTGTAATTGCTATGATTGCAGGCGGTAATGTGTTGCTGGAAGGTGTACCGGGGGTTGGTAAAACCAGACTGGTACGTTCCCTTGGAAAGGTATTCAATCTGCCGTTTTCCAGAATCCAGTTTACTCCGGACTTAATGCCGGCGGACGTTACCGGTACCAATATCATTGAAAAGGATAAGGAAGGCAATTCCACCTTCCGTTTCCAGCCGGGTCCTGTGTTTACCAATATTTTGTTGGCAGATGAAATTAACCGTGCCACACCAAAGACCCAGTCTGCTTTGCTGGAAGCCATGCAGGAGCATACTGTTACGGTAATGGGTGAATCCTACAAGTTAGAGGAGCCTTTCTTTGTGTTGGCTACCCAGAACCCGATTGAGCAGGACGGTACCTATCCGCTTCCGGAAGCCCAGATGGACCGTTTTATGTTTAAATTGGTAATTACCTACCCTAATATGGATGAACTCCTAGAAATCGTAAATATTACCCAGAAAACCATGGAAGAAATTGCAGAAGCAGCCTGCAGTGCAAAAGAGCTTCTGCTTATGAGAGAAACCGCAAAGGAAATTCCGGTGGCAGAGGATGTGATGAAGTATACCATGAAGCTAGTAATGGCAACCCAGCCGTCCGGTGAATATGCTTCCGAAACTGCGGCAAAGTATCTGCGCTACGGTGCTTCTCCAAGAGCTGCCCAGGCATTAATTACTACAGCAAAGGTAAAGGCCCTTATGAACGGACGTTACAATGTGTCGTATGATGATATCAACAGTCTGGCATATCCGGTTCTTCGCCACAGAATTAAGTTGAATTTTGAGGCAGTAACAGGAAAGGTAACTGCGGATAAGGTAATTGAAGATATTATTGCGGAATTAAATCCAAAGCAGGGTGGCGTTCTGCCTTTATTAAAGCATAAGAAGTAGGAAGAAACCCATGGGAAGAAACATTATTGATGATGATTTTATAGGACGCCTGGAAACCCTGGGATTGTGGCTGAAGAGCCAGATGACCGGGTATTTCGGCGGAAATCATAAAACAAACGCTTACGGCAGCACGGTGGAATTTGCCGATTACCGGGAATATACCCCCGGGGATGATTTGCGCCGGATTGACTGGAATATGTACGGCCGGTTTGATAAATATTTTATCCGTCTGTTTACCGATGAGCGTCAGATGCATAACCAGATATTGATTGACGGGTCCGCTTCCATGGATGATGGGGAGGGGAAGGCGGAGTACGCCCTGAAAACAGCGGCGGCTCTGGGCTTTTTGTCTGTACAGGGTATGGACCGTACCTCCATGAAGATGGTGAAGGGCGAGTCGTTGGTAAACGTAGGTCAGAGCATTACCGGGAAGGAATCCTTTTACAGTACCGTAAATGAGTTGGAACAGGTAAAGTTTGAAGGTGGTGCAGATATCAGTGCTGCGGTAAAAAACAATCCGGAAACCGGTTTTGATGATGGACTTACCGTATTGATTTCCGACTTCTTTACGGAATCCGATTGGAAGCAGGCAGTGGATTACCTGTTATATAAAAAGAGAGAAGTGCTTTTGGTGCAGGTGGTTACCCCGGCGGAGGTAAGTCCGGATTATCACGGCCGGATGCAGCTGGTGGATGCCGAAGCGGTAGACATCGATGACAGAAAGAATATGCGCATGCGTATTACAAAAAGTGAATATAAGGCATATTTACAGGCACTTTCCGATTACCTGGAGGACATGAAGCAGTTCTGCCGTTCCAGAAATGTGGGATATGTGCGGGTAAATACCGCCAATCCGATAGAAAAAGAATTGTTGAATCAATTGTATGAAACGGAGGCGATACGATGAGTTTTCTTAATCCTGCAGGCTTATGGGGACTTCTCGGTATCCCTGTGCTGATTTTGATTTACATAATTAAGCCGAAGTTTCTGGAAAAAAAGGTAACCAGTACCTTTATCTGGAAACTGAGCCAAAAATATCAGAAGAAAAAACTGCCGTGGCAGATTACCAATCTGCTGCTTTTTGTGATGCAATTATTAATAATTACAGCCATCAGCTTCGGTCTGGCAAGACCCGTTATGATTACCAAAGACGGTGCGGCGGAAAAAATAGTCATTTTGGATGCCTCTGCCAGTATGCAGGCAGACAGTGGCAGTGGTTCCGCCTTTGAACGGGCAAAAGAGGAGCTTTCCGAACTGGCGGATACCATGGAAAGCTACGGCAAAATGACGGTCATTTTAGCAGAAACCGAAAGCCGGGTGATGGTAGAGCGTTCCGGTTCCGAACAGGATATTAAAGCACTGGCAGAGATACTTTCCTGTTCCTTCGGTGAGGCAGATTTGCCGGGAGCTTTTGAGCTGGCAGAAGAAATGCTTGCAGAAAATCCGGAGGCAGCGGTTTATTTGATTACCGACAAAGACTATGAAAATGCCGGAAGCGTTCAGGTAATTAATGTGGCGGAAGAAAATCCCTGGAATGTGGCTATTACTTCCCTGGAAGCAAAAAAAGCGGAGAACAGAGAGATTTATTTTGAGGCAGAACTCACTTCCTACGGAACGGATATGGCGGCTGCCGTGGTGTTGTATGTGGATGATGTGCTGGCTGACGCGCAGTTGGTAAGTCTGCTTACCGATGTGCCGACGGCAGTGGAATTTACGGACCTTGGAATCCGTCAGTATGAGTCTGCAAGAGTATATGTGGAAGCAGCAGATGCCCTGACCTTGGACAATGAATTCTGGGTTCTTGCTGAGGCGAAGGAAGTATATGATGTATTATTGGTGAGTGCGGAACCGACCTTTTTGGAAACTGCCCTGCTGACCTTTGATAATTTGAGGATTACGGTAGTTGCTTCCTTTGATGAACTGGACCAGGGTGACCAATTTATGCAGGATGGCTCCACCATAGAGGAAATTCCGAGTACAGGATACGATTTATATGTATATGATAAAGTGATGCCGAAATCCCTTCCGGGAGACGGTGCAGTCTGGATGATTTGTCCGGAAAAGGTACCAAAGGGTGTTACCTTTAAACTGGGAGATGTTGTAACCGGGGAAGCCTATCTGGAGGCGGCACCGGATTCCGGAACGGAACTGTTTGCAGAAATCAGCCGGGAAGTAGACGTAAATGAGGTATATGTCAATGAGTATATGGACATTTCCTCTGCCCTTGGTTTTGAAGCCCTTTATACCTGTAACGGAGCGCCGGTGATTCTGGCCGGTGAAGCGGAAAACGCCCGTGCAGTGTTGTTTGCCTTTGATTTAAGTGCTTCTAACCTGCCGCTCCGTATTGCATATCCGGCCCTTGTTTACAATATGGTGCAGTATTCCTTGTGCCCGGTATTAAAGGATACCTCCTATGAGGTAGGGGATGTGGTAACCATACATAAAGGTAACGGTGCAGTGCTGACATCGGTAAATTCTGATAATCCGGCTGCTGCGGCTGATATTCATGTGCGTATGCCGGTAAGTTTTACTGCGGAGGAACCGGGACTTTACAGGGTTACCCAGATGATGTCCGATGATTCTTCCAAGCAGGCACGTTATTTTGTGCAGATTCCGGCGGAAGAAAGCAATATTACCGCAGTGGGAACCGTGCTTCCGGAGCTTGGGCAGGCAGGAACAGAGGTTAATTACGAAAAGGAAATCACCCGATGGGTTGTA
>JAZNXI010000177.1:0-109812 GCA_045593825.1 Lachnospiraceae bacterium | reverse complement strand
ACACATTAAGCTGTGATGAGGCAAAGGTTGAATTAGGGGCTTCTTTAACAGAGGATTTGGGTGCAGATTCTTTAGATGCGGTAGAACTTAACATGTCCTTAGAAGAAGCGTTTGAAATCAGCATTCCGGATGAAGAACTTGCTAATTTCAAGACAGTACAGGATATCGTTACATACATCGAGAATAACAAGTAATCAAGAGGAAACTATGGACGCAATACAAATTATAGCAACCGGAAAGGCACTTCCGAAGAAGCTGGTAACCAACGACGATATGAGTAAAATTGTGGATACCAGTGATGAGTGGATTTCCACCAGAACCGGCATTAAGCAAAGATATTTTTGCGACGGGGAACAGAATTGGGAACTGGCATTCCGGGCGGCGACAGAAGCATTAAGCAGAGGTAGCATAGAAAAGGAACAGATTGGTGCAATTGTGGTAGGGACCGGCACACCGGATTATATTATGCCATCCATGGCATGTATCCTGCAGGAAGAGTTAGGGCTTCCGGAAGACATTCCGGCCTTTGATATCAATGCGGCCTGCTCCGGTTTCATTTATGCACTTAGAGTGGCAGGTTCCCTGCTGCAGGACGAGAAAAGACCGTATGCGCTGGTTATCGGCAGTGAGCAGTTGTCCACCAGAGCTGATATGACGGACCGCAGTACCTGTGTGCTTTTTGGCGACGGTGCCGGTGCGGCAGTGATTAAAAGAAATCCGGAAAAAAAGTTTTACGGAGTCTGGGGAACAAAAGGAAACAGGGAAGCTCTTGGATGCCGCGGATATCTCACAGGAAGCCCGTACATTTACATGGACGGTCAGACGGTGTTCCGTTTTGCAACACAGTATATGACCAATGCCGCTAAAATGGTTTTGGAAAAAGCGGGCCTTACCATGGATGATATCGACTACGTGCTTTGCCATCAGGCAAATGAACGAATTATCGATTATGTCCGCAAACAGTTTAAGGCTCCCGAGGAAAAGTTCTTCAAAATCATACAGAAATACGGTAATACCTCGGCGGCAAGCATTCCGCTCGGCTTAGCAGAAATGGATGAACAGGGCTTGCTGACACCGGGCAAAAAGATTATCATTGTAGGATTTGGCGCTGGCTTCACCTGGGGAAGTATGCTGCTGGAATTCTAGTGGGAAATTGAATTTGGGAGAATATCAATGAGAATAGACAAAAAATTAGGAATCCGCTATCCGTTAATTCAGGGCGGCATGGCAAATATTGCTACCGGCGAATTTGCGGCGGCGGTTTCCAATGCGGGAGCCCTGGGGCTCATCGGTGCCGGCGGATGGACGGTAGAACAGGTGGAAGAACAAATTTCCATCTGCAAGAAGTTAACCGACAAGCCTTTCGGGGTAAACTTAATGCTGATGAATCCGCAGGCAGAACAGATTGCAGATTTACTGGCAAGGGAAAAGATTGCAGTAATTACCACCGGAGCAGGAAATCCGGCGCCATTCATGGCAGCCTGGAAGGAAAACGGAAGTCTGGTTATGCCGGTTATGACAAGTACCTTGATTGCAAAGCGTTTAGAAGCAGCCGGTGCAGACTACATCATTGCGGAAGGTACCGAAAGCGGTGGCCATGTGGGCGAAATGACAACCATGGCGATGATTCCGCAGATGGTGGATGCTTTAAATATTCCGGTTATCGCAGCAGGTGGCATTGCAGACGGCAGACAGGTGCTGGCGGCCTTTGCCCTGGGTGCCAGCGGCGTACAGGTAGGTACCTGTCTTCTTGCAAGTAAGGAGTGCCCGATTCATGACAATTACAAAGAGGCTGTGCTTAAGGCAAAGGACAACGATACCATTGTTACCGGCCGCATCGGCGGTACGCCGGTCCGCATCTTAAAGAACCAGATGGCGCGTGAGTACGTAAAGCGGGAAAAAGAAGGTGCCGACAAAATGGAACTGGAAAACTTTACATTAGGTTCTTTGAGACGGGCGGTATTCGATGGTGACACGAAGACAGGTTCTTTGATGGCAGGCCAGGTGGCAGGCCAGGTAAAGGAAATCCGCAGCTTAGAGGAAATTTTCGCAGACATGTTTGAAGGTGCAAAGAAGACCTACGGGCAGTTAGGAGAAATAATATGAAATTAGCATTTTTATATGCGGGTCAGGGCAGCCAAAAGGCCGGCATGGGAAAGGATTTCTATGAAAACCGACCGGAATTTGCCAAAATTTTGGATGCAGCAAACCTTGATTTTGATATAAAGGACTTGATGTTTCACGGACCGGAGGAACAGTTGTCACAGACCAGATACACCCAGCCGTGTATGGCAGCCTTTGCGGCCGGGGTTACGGCAATATTAGCAAAGGAAGGTATCAAGCCGGATTATGTGGCGGGACTGAGCCTTGGCGAATACAGCGCCCTGCATGCGGCCGATGTGTTTGATGCAAAGTCTTTAGTGGAACTGGTGGCGTTCCGTGGCAAGGTCATGGAGGATGCGGCCAAGGGAATTGACTGTAAAATGAGTGCGGTAATGGGAATGGAAAGCAGTACATTGCAGGAAATTTGTGATAAAGCCTGTGCACAGACCGGTAAGTATGTAACTGTATCTAATTTTAACTGCACCGGACAATATGTCATTTGCGGTGAGGAAGAAGCAGTGGCAGCAGCGGAAGTGTTGGCAAAAGAAGCAGGCGCAAAGCGTGCAATGCCATTAAAGGTAAGCGGTCCGTTCCACACCAAATTTATGCAGCCGGCGGGAAAGGCCCTGGAGGAGAAGTTTAAGGAAATTTCCTTCGGAGAAATGCAGATTCCGGTGATTTTTAATACCTTGGCGGATGAACTTACCGCAGATACAACCATTCCGGAACTTTTGGTACAGCAGGTACAGAGCAGTATTTACATGGAAGACACCATAAAGCTTTTGGCAGCAAGGGGTGTGGACACGGTTGTGGAAATCGGCCCGGGTAAGGTGCTCAGCGGTTTTGTAAAGAGAACAGCACCGGGAATTACTTCCTATGCAGTGGAAGATATGGATAGTCTTAATGCGGCACTGACTGCGTTAAAGGGCAATTAGTCCAAAGGGAGAACAGGAGAATAACAAATGGATTTATCAGGAAAATGTGCCCTTGTCACCGGTGCAAGCCGCGGTATCGGCAGAGCCGTTGCTGTGGCTCTTGCAAAGGCCGGTGCAGATGTGGCGATTAACTATGCAGGGAATGAGGCTGCGGCAAAGCAAACAGAAGAAATCTGTGCGTCCTATGGCGTAAATACGCTGGTGTTCAAGGCAGATGTGGCAAATGCGGAAGAATGTAAGGCCATGATGGAATGTGTAAAAGAGCACTTTGGCAAAATCGATATTTTAGTAAACAATGCAGGTATCACTAAAGATAAGCTGATGATTGGCATGACGGAAGCGGACTTTATGGATGTTATTAATACCAATTTAAAGGGCTCCTTCCTCTGCATGCAACTGGCATCTAAGCAGATGATTAAGCAAAGATACGGAAGAATCATCAACTTAAGCAGTGTAGTTGGTCTTCACGGCAACGCCGGTCAGGTAAATTATGCGGCCAGCAAGGCAGGTGTGATTGGGATGACCAAGTCGGCGGCAAAGGAGCTGGCATCCAGGAATATTACGGTAAATGCTGTGGCGCCGGGCATGATTGAAACCGACATGACCGCAGTAATTCCGGAAAAGGCGAAAGATGCCATGATGGCAGGAATTCCTGTGGGAAGAGCCGGAAAACCGGAGGAAATTGCAGATGTGGTGGCCTTTCTTGCATCTGATAAGGCGGCCTATATTACCGGTCAGGTCATCAGTGTAGACGGAGGAATGGGCATATGAGACGAGTAGTGATTACAGGTCTTGGTGCGGTAACCCCAATCGGAAATACCGTTCAGGAAACCTGGGAAAATGTAAAGGCCGGCAAGTGCGGTATCGATAAGATTACCCATTATGACATTACCGACCGTAAGGTGGTAGTTGCCGGTGAAGTGAAAAATTTGGATGTAGAAAGCTTTATTGACAAGAAGGAGCTTCGCAAAATGGATAAGTTTACTGCCTTCGGTTTAATTGCGGCAAGGGAGGCAGTACAGGACGCAGGCATTTCCTTTGAGGAGGACTCCGACCGATGCGGAGCCATTATTTCCAGCGGTATCGGCGGTTTGCAGACGATTGCGGAGGGCCAGGATACCGGAAGAAGCAAGGGCTTTGACCGGGTTACTCCGTATTTTATTCCGTCCTGTATCGGCAACATGGTAGCAGGACGTATTGCCATCGAGCACGGTCTTAGGGGCATGTGCAGCAATGTGGTTACTGCCTGTGCCAGCGGAACAAATGCGGTGGGCGACGGGTTCCGCCACATCCGCGATGGATATGCGGAGGTAATGCTCTGCGGCGGTGCGGAAGCAAGTATTACAGAGCTTGGCGTAGGTGCTTTTACTTCATTGGGCGCTTTGTCCAGAGCAGAAGACCCGATGAGAGCTTCCATTCCGTTTGATAAGGAGCGCAGCGGTTTTGTTATGGGCGAAGGTTCGGCAGTACTTGTACTGGAGGAATTAGAGCACGCTAAGGCCCGTGGTGCAAAGATTTATGCGGAAGTGGTTGGCTATGGCACCAACTGTGATGCGCATCATATTACAGCCCCGTTAGAGGATGGCAGCGGCGCAGCGAAGTGTATGCAGCTTGCTCTTGAAGACGGAGGTGTAAAACCGGAGCAGATTCAGTATATTAACGCTCACGGCACCTCTACTCCACTCAACGATAAGGGTGAAACAAGAGCAGTGAAGCTTGCCTTTGGCGACCATGCAAAGAAACTGATGATGAGCTCCACCAAGTCCATGACCGGACATCTGCTTGGTGCCAGTGGTGCGGTGGAAGCATTGGTAACTGCTCTTGCGGTGCAGAATGATTTTGCACCGGCTACCGTAAACTTCAAGGTGCCGGATGAAGAATGTGATTTGGATATTGTACCAAACGTGGGAAGAAGTGCAGAAATTGAGTATGCCATGTCCAATTCCCTTGGATTTGGCGGACATAACGCTACCATTGTCTTGAAAAAATACAAGGAGGATTAGCATGCAATTAAATTCCAACGAAATTCAGGCAATTCTGCCGCACCGGTATCCTTTTTTGATGGTGGATAAAATCGTGGAGCTGGAACCGGGCAAATCCGCAAAAGGAATCAAGTGTGTTTCTGTAGGTGAGATGCAGTTCATGGGACATTTCCCGCAGATGCATGTCATGCCGGGGGTGCTGATTATTGAAGCCCTGGCCCAGACAGGGGCATGTGCCATTCTTTGCGAAGAAGAAAACAAAGGAAAAATCGCATTTTTTGGCGGAATTAAAAACGCCAGATTTCGTAAACAGGTGGTGCCGGGTGATGTTTTGGAGCTCAGCTGTGAAATTATCTCAAGGCGCGGACCGGTGGGAATCGGCAAAGCTTGTGCCACCGTGGACGGAAAAATTGCGGTTACCGCAGAATTAACCTTTGCAATTCAGTAAAACTAGTTGTAACATAGAAGTATCAAGTACAATTAGAAAAGGTGGTAATATTATGATAGAGGAAGCTTTTATTCAGGTGTATACGAAGTTTAAATTACATTTTTATAAGTCTTTATTTGAGAAAATCCAGCAGAGGGAAACGTCCCTGACTACGGTGGAAACCTATTGCATTGAAATTATTCATGCCATGGGAAAGCCAACCATCGGTGAGTTTGCTTCCTTTATCCAGATTTCTTCGCCGAATGCGGCATATAAGGTGAATTCCCTGATTAAAAAGGGCTATGTGCGTAAGGTGCAGTCCGAGGATGACAAGCGGGAATATCATCTGGAAGTAACAGATAAGTATTATGATTATTATAACATGAATGCAGTGTATGTACGTCAGGTAACCGAACGTATGAGGGGACGGTTTTCCAAGGAAGAACTGGAAGTACTTGATAAGGTTCTTTCCGTCATGAGCACTGAACTCATGCCGGAGGTTAAAATATAAATACACTGCTCCTCATGCAGGCAGAAGCTTGTGTTTTCCGCCTGTGGGAAATAAGGAGAATTGTATGGCATTATTCAGAAAAAAGCCTGTAACAAAGGATTATACCACCAGAGTGGTAAGAATGCACGGAACCTGTAATGCATGTAAGAAAACCTACGACGGTTCCACCTCTCTGGAAAATTATTATATCTGCCCTGACTGTGGAAAGTATATGACAGTCAGCGCAAAAGCCCGCATTACCATGGTGGTGGATGAGGGAACTTTTGAACCTTGGTTTAAAAAGCCAAAGGATGAAAATCCTTTGAAGATTGAAGGATACGAAGAAAAGCTGGAGGCAGCAAGAAAAAAGAGCGGTGCTTCCGAAGCAGTAACCATTGGCAAGGCAAAAATTATGGGCGAAGAAACCGTTATCGGTGTCTGTGACCCTCAATTTATGATTGGCAGTATGGGGCATGAAATGGGAGAACGTATTACCGCAGCCTTTGAGAGGGCGATAGAAGAGCGGCTTCCCGTTATTTTATATTGCTGTTCCGGCGGAGCCAGAATGCAGGAAGCGATTATTTCCCTGATGCAGATGGAAAAAACTGCGGCAGCTGTAAAGCGTCATTCCGATGCGGGACTGTTTTACTGTTCCGTATTAACCGACCCGACCATGGGCGGTGTTACTGCAAGCTTTGCAACATTAGGTGATATTATTCTGGCAGAGCCTGGAGCAAGAGTAGGCTTTGCGGGTCCGAGAGTCATCGAGCAGACCATTGGGCAAAAGCTTCCCGCAGGATTCCAGACATCGGAATTTTTGCTGGAGCATGGTATGATTGACGGAATTTTGGAACGTCCTTATGCAAGAGAGAATCTGGCGTATCTGTTAAGAATACATAAAACAGACCGCTCTGTGGCAAAGAAATTTAAAATAAAATCCCTGGCACCGGTTCCTGATGTTTACGAGGAACAGATTTCTGCCTGGGAAAAGGTAAAGATGTGCCGTAACGGTTTCCGGGCATCTGCCATGGATTATATTGACCGTGTGTTTACACATTTTTATGAATTACATGGTGACCGTTGTTTCCGGGATGACCGTGCACTAATCGGTGGTCTGGCGTTATTTGAAGGTATGCCGGTCACGGTGCTGGCGGACCTGAGAGGCTCCGGAGTGCAGGACCGTATGGCAAGAAATTTTGGTATGCCGATGCCGGACGGATACCGTAAGGCAGTGCGTCTGATGAAGCAGGCAGAAAAATTTGGCCGGCCGGTAGTAACATTTATTAATACCTCCGGCGCGTTCTGCGGCGTAGATGCGGAAGAACGGGGCCAGGGTGAGGCAATTGCCAGAAGTATTATGGAAATGTCAGGACTGAAGGTTCCGGTGCTTTGTATTCTCATCGGAGAAGGAGGCAGCGGCGGTGCGCTGGCAACGGCGGTAGGCAATGAGGTCTGGATGCTGGAAAACTCCACCTATGCTATTTTATCTCCGGAAGGATATTCTTCTATCCTTTGGAAAACAGAACAGCGGGCGGAAGAAGCGGCATCCATTATGAAGCTTACTGCACAGGAGCTCTACCGGTTGCAGGTGGTTGACCGTATTATTCCGGAATTTGGTGGTGCAGACAGTGAAACGGCAGATAGGATTTCCGAAGTGATGCAGGCATGTATGGCAGCCTTTTTTAAGAAGTTCTGTGTTATGGACGGAGAGACATTGGCAGAAAAACGTTACACCAGATTTCGAAAATTTTAATAAAAATTCAAATAATTCAAAAAAATATAGGAAAATAGTTCCATTGCGGAACTATTTTTTTATTTTTCTATTGAGAAATTTTGTAGAATCGTGTAAAATAAAGAGTGGGAGTGTTTACATGGACACTTGGAGAATATAGTATGTATAAAGGAGGAAAATGAATATGATGCAGTATGTATGGCTTGCTTTTGTAATTCTTTTTGTTGTGGCAGAATGTATGACCGTGGGTCTTGTTTCTATTTGGTTTGCAGGTGGTTCCCTTGTGGCAATGTTTTTGGCTATGGCAGGTGCGGGTATCGGTTGGCAGATGTTTGCATTTTTGGCAATTTCAGCTGCATTGCTTTTTGCAACCAGACCATTGGCAAAAAAGTATTTGAATAATAAAAAAGAAAAAACCAATTATAAGAGTGTTATCGGTGAAGTGGCAAAGGTAACCGAAACCATTGATAATTATAATCAGACCGGCGCTGCATTTGCAGACGGCAAGGAATGGACCGCGCGTTCTACGAAAGATACCGTTGTAATTGAAAAGGATTCTTTTGTTAAGGTAGTAGCAATTGAAGGCGTAAAGCTGATGGTGGAACCTTATGAAACTGCAAAAGATCAGACGGTAGAAGAGACAAAATAAACGGCAATACAGAGAGGACAACATATGTTAAAACTTGGATCACACGTTGGAATGAGCGGTAAAGAAATGTTTCTCGGTTCCGTAAAGGAGGCCCTTTCTTATGGTGCCAATACATTTATGGTTTATACCGGTGCTCCGCAAAATACCAGAAGAAAAGAAATTTCCGAATTAAATATCGATGCGGGCCTTGCCCTTGCAAGAGAGCATGGAATCAATGAATTTATTATTCATGCCCCATATATTATTAATCTTGGCAATACGGAAAAGGCAGAAACCTTTCAGCTGGCTGTAGAATTTCTTGCAAAAGAAATAGAACGCTCCGTAGCTATGCAGGCAACCACCATTGTTTTGCATCCGGGCTCCCATGTGGGTGCAGGTGAAACGGCAGGTATTGCTCAGATTGTTAAAGGCTTAAACGAGGTGCTCACTCCGGATATGCCAATCACCGTAGCGTTAGAAACCATGGCGGGCAAAGGCAGTGAGCTTGGTAAAAACTTTGAAGAACTGGCGGCTATTTATGACGGTGTGGTTCATAATAACAAATTGAGAGTATGTTTTGACACCTGTCATACCCATGATGCAGGTTATGACATTATCCACGATTTTGACGGTGTAATTGAAAAATTCGACCGTATTCTCGGCAAAAAACAGATTGCGGTATTCCATATTAACGACAGTAAAAACGTACAAGGGGCGGCAAAGGACCGTCATGAAAATATCGGTTTCGGAGAAATCGGTTTTGACGCATTAAATTATATTGTCCATCACAAGGATTTTACAGAAGTTCCGAAGATTTTAGAGTCGCCGTATGTTACGGAAGCCGATGACGTGGCACAAAAAACACTGCCACCGTATCTGCAGGAAATACGCATGTTAAAAGAAGGAAAATTCCACGCAGATTTAATTACAGAAATCAGGGAACACAGATAAAGCATAAGGAGTATGCGTAACAGGTGCAGGGAGGCTCAAATGAAACTGGAAGACTTGCAACGGGAAGTGGAAAAACAGACACGGCAGGCAGAAGAGCGGCGTAAGCAGGTAGAGCGTTTGCTTCATCAGATTATCAATGCTCTGGCGGATACCATCGATGCCAAAGACAGTTATACCAATGGTCATTCCAAACGGGTGGCGCAGTATTCGGTACAAATTGCAAGCCGTGCAGGCAAGAGTAAAGAGGAGCAGGAACGTATTTTTTATATGGGTATGCTCCATGATATCGGTAAAATCGGCATTCCGGATTCGATTATCACTAAGAGTTCCAGTTTGTCCGATAAAGAATATTTTGTAACCAGAAAACATCCGGAAATCGGAGCTGAAATATTGGCAAATATTTCTGAAATTCCGGATTTGGGTATCGGAGCCAGATGGCATCATGAACGCTATGACGGCACCGGTTATCCGGATGGTCTCAAAGGAACGGAAATTCCGGAAGAAGCCAGAATTATTGCTGTGGCGGATGCATACGACGCTATGGCATCCAGGCGCAGCTACAGAGGGGTACTTCCACAGCAGGAGGTCTATGAAGAAATCAAAAAGGGCAGGGGAACCCAGTTTGATCCGGATTTTGCAGACATCATGCTGATGCTGATGGAAGAAGATACAGCATATGATATGCGGGAAAAGTAGGTGAAAATAATGGAGAGAGAAACAGTAGAAAATATCAAATGGCTGGCAGATTCCATGCTTAATAATTTCCCGGGCTGTATTATGCGCGTTGTTTATACAGACGAAAAAATGTGGATGGACTATGTTTCGGAGGGTGTGGAGCGTATTTTTGGCGAAACACCGGAGGAGTATAAGAACAAGATTAATAATGCTGCCAGAGGTCATGTGGCTTCGGATAATGCAATCTGGGGCAAGGACTTTGTGGAAGAGGCATACCGGACAGGCAGGGGTATGCGTAAGGAGTACAACATTTGCAATAAAGCCGGAGAGCAGCACTGGGTAGAAATCAGAAGTTCCATTGTGTCCCGTAGTGATGAACAAATTATTATCCAGTATGTATTGTTAGATATTGATGATCAGAAACGTGCGGAAGAGTTTGCTAAAAAAGAGCATGAACGCTTAGAAGTGGTGGCAGGCTTATCTGCAGATTCCGTATTCGAATATAATATTGAGGAAGACTGTATGCGGTATTATAACCGCAAAGAAATACTGATCGATGCCCTTCGATATAAGCCGGTTATTGAGAATTATACGGCAAGAATTCTGGACGGCTCCATTTTGGGTGAATTATTTTATCCGGAGGATAGCGATAAAATAAGGCAGTTGTGCGAGGATTTCCGCAGCGGTAAGCCAGAAATCTATGCAGAAATAAGAAAACAGTATGAACAGGGCAAATATACTTGGGTTTCGGTAGAAGCCAAAACCATATTGGACGAGCAGGGTGTGCCTAGTCATGTTATCGGAAAAATCAGTAATATTGACGAAAAAGTAAAGCAGGAGCAGGAGCTGAAATACCAAAGAGAACGTGACCAGCTGACCGGGGTATATAATAAGCAGACAGCCGAGTTATTAATTACGGAAAAGCTGGCAGAGGGTGTTTCCGAAGATACTTATATTGTATTAACCGATGTAGATAATTTCCGGACTATTAATGAGTCTTTGGGACATTTGTTTGGTGACGGCGTGCTTTGTACCTTTGCTAATTCTATGGTAGAGTTATTTCCTGAGGGAATTATCGGCCGAATCGGCGGGGATGAGTTTATTGTTTATTTGGAAGGCATGAAGCAGGAAGATTTTTTGGCGAGAGTTGCCAGAATTAACAGACGTTTGTCCAGAATTCATGCCGGCGATAATGATGAATTAAAGATTTCCGCATCTTTCGGTTACGTAAAGTGCAAAACGGGTACAGAAAATCAGCCGGAAGAATTAAAGGACAAGGCAGATGTAGCATTATGCTACTTAAAGCAGAAATCTAAGGGTACTGCCATTATATATGATTCTTCCATGAAAGTACGTCATGTGCACAAGGAAGAACGTGACGAGGCAACAACAAACAACGAAACCGTCCTTCATACAGAAGGTGACCTTATTTTGTTTGCCCACGAACTTTTCGACAATTTGAAGGATATCCGTGGCGCGTTGCGTTTGTTGTCTGATGTTATTACAAGATTTTACCGTTTCCAGGATATCTTATTTGTACATAAGAGAACAGGTGGCAACTATGAAATTATGTATCACTGGGGTGAGCATAATACCGACCAGTTTTACCGTCATCCACTGAGTCCAAACGGAGAACCGGATTGGGAAAAGCTGTTATACACTGATGATGAAACGGAATATGTTGTTCTGAAAGAAGAGGATTTTGTCGGTGAGAATGTAAACAGGGCAAAATCCATGGTTTCCTTCCGAATCAGGGATGAAGAAGAAGATATCGGTTATTGTGTATTGGTTGACCGCCGTGAGACAAGAGATTGGCAGCAAGAAATGCCAACTCTGTTAAAGCTTGGCGATTTCGTTGTAAAGCGTTATTTTATGCAGCTGAAAAAGCAGCGTCAGGAGGAAGAGGCAGAATATAAGTCTAAGTATGACCGTTTAACCGGTATGATGAACCTGACTTACTTTACTGCTGCTTGCGAGCAGTATGTTTCTAACCATCCAGACCAACAGTTTGCATTGCTGTATACCGATTTTACAAACTTTAAGTTCTTTAATGAGGTTTACGGTTACAATATAGGAAATAAAATGTTAAAGGAATATGCAGAATTTTTGAAGAGAAATCCTGCGCTGTTCCGATGCAGAATTACGGCAGACAGTTTTGTCACCCTATACGAACTGGACGATATTGAAGAACTAAAGCGTTTTTTCTATCAGAGAGGGAATGAGTTTTGTGAAGCGGCTCACCGCCATTATCCAAAGTGTAAGCTTGGACTTGCAGGTGGTTTAACAATTTTGGACCGTAGTTTAGACAGTATTTCTTTAAATATTGATAATGCCAATACAGCCCGGAAAAATGTAAAAAAAGATGCTACGGTGCAGTTGGAATTATATACTGCAGAATTTCGCGAAGAGCAGCAGAAGCAGATGGAAATTGTGTCCCACATGGAAGAAGCCTTGGAAAATCATGAGTTTAAGGTATTCCTTCAGCCGAAAATGAATATGTTTACCGATAAAGTCATTGGTGCAGAAGCCTTGGTACGCTGGTTTAAGCAGGATGGCAGCATGGTATCTCCGGGCGAATTTATCCCGATTTTTGAGGAAAACGGTTTTGTTACTCATCTGGATTTCGAAATGATGCGTCAAGTGCTGGAAATGCAGGAAAAGCGGTTAAAAGAAGGTAAGCCGATTGTAAATATTTCGGTAAACTTCTCCCGCAAGCATCAGGAAGACCAGGCTTATTTGGAACGTCTGGATGAGTTAATGGCGCAGTACGAGGTTCCGGCAAAATCTTTGGAAATCGAGATTACAGAGTCGGTATTTATGCAGGATCTGGCGCCTTTAATTGATAGCATCTGTCAGCTGAAGAAGAGAGGCTTTTCCGTATCCATTGACGATTTTGGAGCCGGTTATTCTTCCTTAAACGTATTATCCAGAGTAAAAGCGGATATTGTTAAGTTAGACCGGCAGTTCCTGTTAGATGTGGAAATGGAAAAAGATAATTTTACATCTGAGTTTTTACAGTTGCTTATTAATATGATTAAGAAGTTGGGCTTCAGCGTTTTGGCTGAAGGCGTAGAGACTGCGGAGCAGGTGGCACTTCTTAAAAAAGCCGGATGTCGTTTTGCGCAGGGATTCTACTATGCAAGACCAATGCCAATTGAAGAATTTTTAGACTTTTTAGACCGACATGAAATAGAAGAGGACTAAGAAAAAGACCGGAAACCGTATAGTTTCCGGTCTTTTTTTGCATACTAAGGAAAAAAGAAGGGGACATAGTATGCAGAGTTTTCGATTTAAAGAAGCTATTCGTATGATGGCGAATGCCTGTACCGGCGGTGCAATGGAAAAAGACGGTCCGTTGGGGGCTTATCTGGATGATTATGATGAAACGGGAAAATTTGACGGGGAAACCTGGGAAGAATCGGAAAGCAGAATGCTGCGGCAGACCATCGAATGTGCCATTGCAAAGGCAGGAAAGACCACAAAGGATATTGATTACTTGTTTTGCGGTGATTTGCTTCGTCAGATGACAGCAAGTTCTTTCGGTGTAAAGTCTTTGCAGATTCCGGTCTTTGGGGTATATGGAGCCTGCTCCACCATGGGTGAGTCACTGGTGCTGGCTTCCGTTATGTTGGAAGCAGGAGCTGCGGAATGCGTAGTGGCTGCCACCTCAAGTCATTATGCAACGGCAGAAAAAGAATTCCGTTTTCCTCTCAGTTATGGCAATCAGAGACCACCCTGTGCAACCTGGACGGTAACCGGAAGCGGTGCGGCGGTATTGGAAAAAGGAAAAGGGGAAAGCGGCGTATATGTAGTGGCTGCCACTCCGGGGAAAATTGTGGATTACGGAATTACAGATAAGGCAAATATGGGAGCCTGCATGGCACCTGCAGCCGTATCCACCATATCTACCCATTTGCGGGATTTAGGTTTACAGCCGGACTATTATGACAGGATTGTTACGGGAGATTTGGGCGCGGTAGGCAGTGATATTTTATTGGATTTATTAAAAGCAGAGGGCTTTGATATTTCTAAGCAGCATATGGATTGTGGTCTGACAATTTATGATCCAAAGTTCCAGGATGTACACAGTGGTGGAAGCGGATGCGGATGTGCAGCAGTAACACTGAACGGATACATCATGCAGAATATGTGGGAGGGAAAATGGAAAAGGGTTTTATTTGTACCTACCGGCGCATTGCTTTCCACCGTCAGCTCAAATGAAGGTGATACGGTGCCGGGAATTGCCCATGCTGTGGCTTTGGAATGGAAGGAGTGAAATTATGATGGATTATTTAATTGCTTTTTTGGCCGGAGGCGGCACCTGTGCCCTGGTACAGATTCTTATGGACCGTACCAAACTGCAGCCCGGACATGTAATGGTTCTTTTAGTAGTGAGCGGTACCGTATTAAGTTTTTTTGGACTATACGGTCCGTGGAAGGAATTTGCCGGAGCCGGCGCGACGGTACCTTTGCTCGGCTTTGGACATACACTGTTTGACGGTGTAAAGAAAGCAGTGCAAGAAGACGGTTTTCTTGGTATTTTTAAGGGAGGTTTTACTTCCTCTGCGGTCGGCATTTCCGCAGCATTAATTTTTGGCTACATTGCCTCTATAGTTTTCAAACCTCGAATTAAAACTGCCGGTGAAAGATAATATTGATTGTACAGAGAAAAAAATATACCGCGTCAGCACAGTGGGAACCACGTGCCAAGCGGTATATTTTTTCGATTATTAGTGTGAGTGATATCCTCCATTGGAGAAGGTGTCTGTTGGGTCAGGGATTGGAGTCGGTGTCGGACTCGGTACAGCCGGTGCAAATGGGTCCGGCGGAGTTTGCGGGTCTACCGGTCCTGCCGGATTAAATGGGTCAACCGGTGCGAACGGATCCACAGGAGTTTCCACAAAGGTGTGGATTTCGCAATATTCGGACGGAAGTATATACTTGGTATCTGAAGTGGTATATACATACTGTTCCTTTACGTTTTCCATTTCCTTTTCGGTAGGAACATAACCCTCCGGAATAGGAGTTGGAGTTGCTGTGGTTGGGTCAAGCTCTGTTGGATAGTAGATAATTGGTTCGTCCTTTACCAAAAGAACCTGTTCTTCTACGTTGGTACAGTATTCGGTAGCCAGATGACCGGTATCTAAGCAAATGGTTGCGATTACATGGCAGTCACAGTATTCGGTAGGAATGGTACCCTTTGCAAAATATTCTTCCCTTACGGTGGAACCGCCAGCATAAGCATCACATACACCTGCTTTTGCCAGAAGACCGGACTTGGTACATACTGTAGCGGTTACAATGGAATCCGGCATAACAAATTCCTTGTAAGCAAGCTGCTTTTCTTTGTGAATAGCTTCCATGACGTCACGCCAGATGTAGTTTTGGGTGTGGTTTTCGATTTCAAAGTTGTTATCGAAGCCCATCCAGATGGAGCAGGTATAGTATGGTGTATATGCACAGAACCAACGGTCAACGCTGTTAGTGGTAGTACCTGTTTTTCCTGCGATTGGCATTTTATATTCCAGGAAATTTGGCTGTGTAGTGGAACCCAGTCCCCGGACAATGGTATCCTGCATGGCACTGGTAAGTAAGTATGCCGTGGAGGTTTTCATTACCTGGCGGGAGGTGGTTTCTTTCTTAAGAATTACATTTCCGCTATGGTCTAATACCTTGGTGTAGTAGTATGGCTCGTTGTAAACGCCGCCATTGGCAATGGAAGCAAAGGCTGCGGTCATTTCAATGTTGGAAACACCATTGGTTAAACCGCCCAGAGCCAGAGGAAGACCGATATCGGAGTAAACCGCACCATCGGCGCCCACCTGATAATCCACCAGGGTGGTGAAACCTAATTTCTTTAAGTAGTCGAAACCGATTTGCGGTGTAACCTTCTGCATGGCTTTTACAGCAACAATATTCATGGAGTAGGAAATACCGCGTCGGATAGTGTTTAATCCCATAAACGGAGGATTCTTGGTGTACCAGTTCTTTACTTCCTTTGTGGTGCCCGGGTAGAAGAACGGAGAATCGTCAAAAGGTGTAGCCAGTGTCATTCCGCCGGTGTCAAGTGCCGGAAGGAATGCAGCCAGTACCTTATAGGTGGAACCTACCTGACGGATGGTGGAGGTAGCACGGTTTAAGGTTCGGTTACCGGTTTTTTCACCACGGCCACCAACTAACGCCACAACCTCACCGGTGTACTGGTTCATAATGGAGAGGGAAATCTGTGGCTGCAGGGTTGGGGTGATTCTCTCACCAAGAATGGTATCGCCCTCGGCTACATGGGCTGCACGGAATTCGTCGATACATTCTGTAATGTAGTCCAAGTCGGTAGTAAGCAGGTTATATACACCCTTGGTGATGCGGACTACCACACTCTTTTTGTTTTTAAAGGAGTTGTGGTATTTGATGAAATCAGACAGCTGGTAATGGATGGTTTCTCCGTTTTCTTTTAAAACCGAGAGGGCATAGGATACATCATAATAGGAGCCTTCTCCGATTTTTGCGTAGCTGTCCGGATTTGTGGTGACTCTGTCGCAAATTTCCTGTACCTGGCGGTCTTGGGTAGTGTATACACGTAAGCCGCCGGTGTAAATTAAGGAAGAAGCCTGGGAAGCACTGTAACCAAGCTCTCTTTGTAAATCTTCCATAAGCTGGTTAATAACTTCGTCGGTGAAGTAACTGTAGTAGGAAACCTCGGAGGTTTCTTCAATATGGGAAGCGATACGCATGTATACAGATTCCGTATCGTCTAATGCGGTCTGGTATTCTTCGTCGGTAATGAGTTCCAGCTTGTGCATCATCCAAAGGACGGTGTCACGACGTTCGATGTTTTCTTCCGGGTTGGTTACCGGATTCATGTTGGTTGGAGACTTTGGAAGGCAGGCAAGTACCGCTGCTTCGGAAATAGTAAGCTGGTCTACATTTTTGCCGAAGTAGGTACGGGAGGCCATCTGGATACCGTAGGCACCCTGACCAAGGTTAATGGTGTTTAAGTAATATTCCAGAATAGTGGATTTTTCCAAGGTGTTTTCCAACTGGATAGCAAGGTACTGTTCCTGCACCTTACGGATAACCTTATCGAAGTCATTATCTTCGTTACCGCCGCTGAAGACCTGGTTCTTTAACAACTGCTGGGTGATGGTACTGGCACCACTTTCCAGTTGGCCGGCAGAGAGCATTTCTACTGCGGCACGGAAAATGCTTCGTACGTCGATACCGTCATGTTCCCAGAAACGTTCATCCTCGATGGCAATGAAGGCATCCTGTACATGCTTTGGAATTTCGTCGATGGTAACGTATTCTCTGTTACCGCCGGCACCGACCAGAGTCTGGGCAAGAGTACCGTCTGCGTAATAAAACTTTGTGGTATAACCCGTAGGTACCATGTTGATATTGCTGATGTCCGGTGAGGAGGAGATGAGTCCTTCCAGTGTGCCGAAGGCTGCCATGACGCCAACAATGCAAAAGAATACGATAAACACCAGGAACAGGCGGTAAGCCGAAACCTTTACTTTGGTAGATAGTCTGGTGGTTGTGGTTTTTAATTGCCGTATTTTTTTATTTACGGAGAGTTTACTGTAATCCATAGATGTCCCTTTCTTTGTATGCAATATATAGCAAGGTAATATTTTCGTATTTATCCATAATATAGTATAACAGAAAATAATTCATTATTCAATGAAAAGACTGTGTAGATTTTATTACAAAAATGTTTCATTGAAAAAAGTATAGACGAATAATTATAATTTAAAACGAAAAAATGGACTTTTTCCGGGAAATATGTTAAAATAAAAGGTACGAAATATTGACGGGAGAATAAAGATGAATTTACCGAAGGACCCAATGATGCTTTACAGTGTCATCAATTTGAAATTAAGAGATTTTTATTCCAATTTAGATGCTCTGTGCGAGGACATGGATGTAAATAAAGAGGAGCTGGTGGCTGCCCTTGCTGCTGTTGGTTTTGAGTATGATGAAGAACATAACTGCTTCGTATAGCAGTTTGGGAGGTTTTTTTGGACAAACAGTATAAAACCGTCTATGAGGGCGGTGTCGGAGAAATAATTGAAAAGAAATCCAGGTTTATTGCCACGGTAATTCCCTGCGAGGATGAAGAAACCGCCCTGCAGTTTATTGAAGCTACCAAAAAGAAGTACTGGGATGCCAGACATAACTGCTCTGCTTATACCATTGGCTTAAATCATGAACTGGAGCGCTGCAGTGACGACGGAGAACCTCAAAAAACTGCAGGAAGACCAATGCTTGATGTGTTGTTGAATGAAGGTATTCATAATGTCTGTGTAGTAGTAACCCGCTATTTTGGAGGTATCTTGCTTGGTACCGGCGGACTGGTACGTGCATATCAGGCGGCGGTAAAAGAAGGGCTTGAAAACAGTGTGGTTATCACCAAGCAATACGGTAAAAAAATCCGGATTGTTACCGACTACAACGGTATCGGCAAGCTGCAGTACATTGTGGCAACAAACGGATACACCATGCTTTCCACAGACTATACTGATGTGGTTACGGCGAGGGTTATGGTTACCCCGTCAGAGCAGGAAGGCTTCATTAAAAAAGTCACGGAAGCTACCGCAGGCCGGGCAGAAATAGAAGAAGAGGGCGAATTGTGGTTCGCGGACAACGACGGTGAAGTCATACTTTTTGAAGAATAAAGGATTTATAAGCTATGGACCTGTTTCAATACATGAATGAAGTAAAAAAAGAAAAAGAATCGCCGTTGGCATCCAGACTCCGTCCCACAACCTTAGAGGAAGTGGTGGGACAGCAGCATATTATCGGTAAAGACAAGCTGTTGTACCGTGCCATTAAGGCAGATAAAATCAGTTCCGTTATTTTCTACGGACCGCCGGGCACCGGAAAAACCACCCTGGCTAAAGTAATTGCCAATACCACCAGCGCCGAATTTACCCAGATAAATGCCACCTCTGCCGGCAAAAAAGAGATGGAAGAGGTCATTAATGGGGCAAAAGAGCGTCTTGGTATGTATGGCAAGCGCACCATCCTGTTTGTGGACGAGATTCACCGTTTCAATAAGGGCCAGCAGGACTATCTCCTTCCTTTTGTGGAAGACGGCACCGTAATTTTAATCGGTGCAACTACCGAGAATCCTTATTTTGAGGTAAACGGGGCTTTAATTTCCCGGTCGGTAATTTTTGAGTTAAAATCACTGCAGAAGGAGGACATCAAACAGTTAATTCTCCGGGCGGTTACCGATAAAGAAAAGGGCCTTGGTTCCTACAATGCAGACATTACAGAGGATGCGTTGGATTTCCTTGCGGATATGTCCAACGGAGATGCCCGTTCTGCATTAAATGCCATCGAGCTGGGGGTTCTTACCACAGAGCGTTCTGCAGACGGTATTATCCACATCACGCTGGAAACTGCAGAAGAATGTATTCAAAAAAGAGTGTTACGTTACGATAAAGATGGGGATAATCATTATGACACCATTTCTGCCTTTATTAAGAGTATGCGGGGCTCCGACCCGGATGCAGCGGTGTATTACCTGGCACGGATGCTGGCAGCGGGAGAGGAAGTTGCCTTTATTGCCAGACGTATCATGATTTGTGCCGCTGAGGATGTATCCAATGCAGACCCTAATGCCCTGGTGGTGGCAACCAGTGCCGCCCAGGCAGTAGAACGTCTTGGCATGCCGGAGGCAAGGATTGTGCTTGCACAGGCGGCAACCTACGTGGCATGTGCGCCAAAAAGCAATTCCGCTATCTGCGCTATCGATAAGGCCATGGAGCTGGTACAACAGCGCCGTACCGACCCGATACCACCATATTTGCAGGATGCACATTACAAGAGTGCACACAAATTGGGACATGGACTGGGATATCAATATTCCCATTCATATAAAAACCATTATTCCGGACAAGCCTATCTTCCGGAAGCGTTGCAAGGCACCACGTTTTATGAGTGCTCCGAGCAGGGCTACGAAGCAGTCCAGAAGGCATGGTTACAAAAATTAAAAGAAGAGGCGGCAGAAAACTGATTTCTGCCTGACAATATTTTAAGGAGGATAGATATGGGTAAACGAATTGCAGCCTGGATAGGAATCGGCATCATTGCGGTTATGTATCTGCTTACTGTTGTGGCAGCAGTGCTGGCCAGACCGGAAACGATGGGTCTTTTTATGGCAAGTATTGTGCTTACCATTATGGTACCGATTATTCTTTGGTCGTTCCTGCGTATGTACGAACTGGCACATCCGGAAGGCGGCATGTCCGCTTCTGAAATGCGTAAAATCAACAAACGCATCAAAGCCGGCGAAAAACCGGAGGATATTGCAAAAGAAATCGAAGAAAAATATGGCGACAAGAAATAAAGCCTATTTACAGAGAACACAAAATCTGTTATCTTAAGTATGCAAAAGAATTTATATGGCAAAAGAAAGGAAGAAAATACAATGGCTATGTTAGAAAATTGGCGTAATACCGCTTATGCAAAAGATATGAATACAAGAGAGGGTCAGATGTTCTGGGGCAACTACTTTGCTGTGGAAAAGGGCATTTATGAGCAGCTTCTTGAAAATCCAAAGGAAGTAGTAAAGGGTACAGTAAAGGAATTGGCAGAAAAGTATGAAATCGATACTTTCCTTATGACCGGTTTCTTAGATGGTATCAACGACAGCTTAGTAACTCCAAACCCAATCGAAACCATGGAAGAAGATACAGAAGTATCCTTAGAGTTCGATTTAGAAGTTCTTTACAAGAACATGGTAGATGCAAGAGCAGACTGGCTCTATGAACTTCCACAGTGGGACAATCTTCTTACTGAAGAAAGAAGAAAAGAGCTTTACAAGGAGCAGAAGAAGTCCGGTACTGTGGTTAAGGAAAAGAAAATCGGCAGAAACGATCCATGTCCATGTGGCAGCGGAAAGAAGTATAAGTTCTGCTGCGGTAAGTAGTAAGTTTATAAGAAAGGCAATAATTAATGGCTAGAAATCGAGGAATGTATGTAGATTACGGAGGCCGCAGAGGAAGACGCAGAAGAAGGGGACCAAGCCTTGGTACGGTCTGCGGTATTCTGATTGTGGTTATCCTTGCCGTTATTTTTGGTGTTCTGGCATACAAGGTATCCCGGAAGAATATTAATGATCTGCCGGGAGTTCCTACAGCAACTCCGGTTCCGGGGACTCCAACTCCGGCGCCAACCCCGACACCATCTCCAACTCCGACGATAACCCCGACGCCAACACCAACCAATACTCCTACTCCGGTACCAACCTCACCGGAAACAGGACTTCCATGTACTCCAACCCCAACGCCAACACCAGCTTGGGACCATGAGTATCTGGTAGGCTGGACAGATACCAGAACGAAGGTGGATGTTAAGGGTGCGTATGTCGGTCTCAATTTGAACAGTCCGGCAAATGTGGATAAGTGGCTGGATATGGCAAAGAAGACGGAATTAAATGCGGTAGTTATTGACGTCAAGGCAGATACCGGTAAGATAACTTATCATATGGATAATGCTGCAATCAAAGAACTGGGCATTTGTATCAGTCAGTATACCGATATGAAGGGCTTATTAAAGACCCTGAAAGACAATGGCATTTATACCATTGCCCGTGTGGTATGCTTTAAAGACAATACCGTAGATGAAATTTTCCCGGAATATATGCTTTATAAGAAAGATGGTACTCTGTTTGAAGATAAGGATGGAGATACCTGGATGAATCCTTACAACCGGGATACTTGGGCATATATTGTGGATATTGCAGAACAGGCTGCACTGGACGGATTTGATGAAATCTGTTTTGACTATATCCGTTTTACCACCAGCAGACTGATTTCTAAGAAGCTGGATACAGGAAAATATGATTACAATTTTGAATACAATGTAGAGTTTGGCTATGATTCGGATGAATTAAATACAAGACAAATTATTACGGCGTTTACAAAGTATGCATGTAACCGGTTAAAGCCATTAGGTGTTTTTGTCAGCGCATCCGTTTATGGTGCGGTTGTACGAAGCGGTGAAGATTCTGCCAGAGTCGGTCAGGATTATGTTGAAATGTCCCGCTATGTTGACTATATCTGCCCAATGATTTATCCATCCCATTATGGTAAAGATTATGGCGGCTTGTCAGTTCCTGATGCAGAACCTTATAAGCTGATTTCCTTGGAGTTAGAGGCTTCCAATAAAAAATTGGATACGTTAAAGGTGCAGCAGGATACTTACGCAGAATGTCGTCCATGGCTGCAGGCGTTTACCGCAACTTGGGTAAAAGGACATATTAAGTATACCGGTTCGGTAATCCGCAAGCAGGTGGATGCAACCTATGATACCGGTCATACCAGCTGGTTCTTGTGGAATTCTGCGGCAAGCTATCCGGATGGAAGTTTTTTTGATACCCATTAAAAATTTATATTTTTGTGAAACTTTTTATACGTTCTTTGCGTCTAATAGGTGAAGCAGTAAAACAGCAGACGGTTTTACACTGTCTGCTGTTTTTGTAAACGAAAATAATCCTAAAGAATGGAGGAGGATTGCGTATGAGAAAATTTAGAAATGTTACAAAAAAGGTGGCGGCATTTAGTTTATGTGGTATAATGTTATTGGGTCTGACTGCTTGTGGTGCTAAGGCATCCAACGACATGGCATACGACAGCAATGCATATTTTTCCACATCTAACACCGGCAGTGCCTGGGACAGCGGCATTTCTTATGACAAGGTGACAATGGAGTCTGCACCACAGTACGAAATGAAAGCCGAATACGGCATGGCGGACAGTATTGTAGAAAGTCCAAAGCTGGAGGCATCTGCAACCGGAAGTTCAGAATTGGTAGAAAGCACCACAAGAAAAGTAATCAAAACCGCTAACTTAAATCTGCAGACACTGGATTTTGATGAGTTCCAGGCTGCCCTTGATGCAAAGATTGCGGAAGCAGGTGCATATCTGCAGTACGCAGACGTTTCCGGTACCGACTATTACGGCGGAAGAAAGAGCGCAAACTATACCATCCGTGTTCCGCAGGCTAATTTAAACCTCTTCTTGGCAGGAGTGGAAGGTATTGCAACCGTAACCAATAAAACCATTGGTGAAGAAGATGTAACCCTTAGTTATACCGATACGGAAGCTCATATTAAAACCTTACAGATTGAGCAGGAGCGTCTCCTTGCCCTTTTGGAAAAGGCAGATGATTTAGAGTATATCATCCGGTTGGAACAGCGCCTCAGCGAAGTGAGATACAACATCGAAAGCTACCAGTCCAGACTCAGAACCTATGACGATAAAATTACATACAGCACCGTAAAAATTTATGTGTATGAAGTAACCAGAGTGCAGGAAAAGGAACCGGAAACCTTGTGGGAGCGTATCTCCGGCGGTTGGGCAGACACCATGTACGATATTTCTGAGGGTGCACAGAACTTCTTAGTCTGGTTTGTAATTAACCTTCCTTACCTGGCATTTTGGGCAGTGGTAATCGTTGTTGTCGTAGTTGTTCTCAAGAAGAAAAGCGCAAAGCGTAAAGCAAGAAAATTAGGAAAACAGAGCGAAAACAATGAAACAGTACTGGACAGTAAAGAATAAAAAAGACAATTTTGCGGAAATTTGCAGGGAGCAGGGCATTACGGAAGTAACGGCCCGTCTCCTTGTGAACCGTGGGCTTACAACAAAACAGGAGAGGGATGCATATCTGCATCCTTCTTTTTCGTGTCTGCCTTCGCCAAAGTTTTTAAAAAATGCAGAGGCAGCAGCTGCCAAGATTACAGAAGGCATCCGGGCAGGAAAGAAATTTCGTATCATTGGCGACTATGATGTGGACGGCATTATGTCAGTGTACATTTTGTACCGCTGCATGACGGCAGCAGGCGCCAGTGTGGATTACCGTATTCCGGACCGTATCAAGGACGGTTACGGTTTAAATGAGGACATGGTGCAGGAGTGCATTGATGCGGGGGTGGAAATCATTGTGACCTGCGATAACGGTATTGCGGCTATGGAACCGATCCGCATGGCAAAGGAAGCAGGAATTACGGTGGTGTTAACGGACCATCACGAGATTCCGATGATGGAAACAGAAAAGGGGCCGGTAAAAATTATGCCGGTAGCAGATATTATTGTAAATCCGAAGCAGGACGGGGAAACCACACCGATGACCGGCATTTGTGGCGCGGTGGTGGCCTATAAGGTAATGTACTGCCTGGCAGAGCAGATGGGACTTTCCGGAGAACTTCTCCGCAGGATGATTCCGTATGCCGCCATGGCAACGGTGTGTGATGTTATGGAGCTTAAGGGTGAAAACCGTACCATGGTGGCAATGGGACTTAAACTGCTTCGGGAAAGCAGTGATGTCGGTATCAATGCCCTGATAGAAGAAAATCAAATCGTGAAAGAGAGTTTAAGCGCTTATCATATGGGCTTTGTACTGGGTCCATGTTTAAATGCATCCGGTCGTCTGGATGTGGCGGTAAGAGGGCTGAGGCTTTTGTTGTGTGACAATCCGGTGGAAGCAGCGGTTATGGCAAAGGAAATTACGGAACTGAACCGTACGCGCAAGGACATGACTGCCAAAGGTGTAGAAGAAGCAAAGCGGCAGGTGTTAGAGTATGTAGAAATTCCTCCGGTGCTGGTGATTTATCTTCCGGAATGCCATGAAAGTCTGGCCGGAATTATTGCAGGCCGCATCCGGGAGGCGTTTTACCGCCCAACCATTATTTTAACCGATGCAGAGGATGGAATCAAAGGCTCCGCCCGTTCCATTGACGGATATCATATGTATGAAAAGCTGTGCGAGGTGCAGGACTTACTGACTAAGTTTGGTGGTCATCCGAAGGCTGCAGGAATGTCGCTTCCAAAGGAAAACCTGGAAGAATTTAAGCGTCGTCTGGTGGAAAACAGCGGTTTGACAGAAGATGATTTAACAGAAAAAGTATCCATTGACGTGATTTTGCCTTTTGGTTTGGTGACAGAGCAGGTGATTGCAGAATTAAAGTTGTTGGAGCCCTTTGGTGTGGGGAATGAAAAGCCGTTGTTTGCGGAAAGAAACCTGAAATTGCTTCACGCCAGAATTCTCGGTAAAAATGCCAATGTTTTGAAGCTGGTGGCAGAAAATGAATACGGAAAACAGTTTGATGTCATGTACTTTGGGGATATTCCGGCCTTTGAGCAGGAAATCGAAGCAAAGTTTGGCAAAACGGCGTTGGATAAAATGTTCCAGGGAAGAGAAAACGAAATCCGCATGAACATGATATATTATCCGGAGACCAATGAATTCCGGGATAAAGTGACATTACAGGCGGTGATGCAGTATTACAAAATATAGCAGGTTGGGGCTTGTAATTTCGAAAATGGTGTGATATAATCGTTTTGATTATTTACTGCGACGCAGTGATAAATTTTAAAAGTAACTTAGGAAAGAGGAGAAAGCATTATGTATTCATTTGATGAAGTAAAGTGTTTCGATCCGGAAGTTGCTGCAGCAATGGACTTAGAGCTGGGCAGACAGAAGGACCATATCGAACTGATTGCATCTGAAAACTTTGTAAGTAAGGCCGTTATGGCAGCTATGGGCAGCCCATTAACCAACAAGTACGCAGAAGGATATCCTGGTAAGCGTTACTACGGCGGTTGTGAGTTCGTTGACGTGGTAGAAAATCTTGCGATTGAGCGCGTAAAGGAAATTTACGGTTGTACATACGCAAACGTACAGCCACACTCCGGTGCACAGGCAAACATGGCAGTGTTCTTTGCACTCCTTAAGCCGGGCGATACCGTGCTTGGTATGAACCTTGCACACGGCGGTCACCTTTCCCATGGCAGCCCAGTTAACTTCTCCGGTTCCTATTTCAATATTGTACCTTATGGTGTAAATGACGACGGTTTCATCGATTATGATGAAGTTCTCCGCATCGCAAAGGAAGCAAAGCCAAAGATGATTATTGCAGGTGCCAGCGCATACGCAAGAACCATCGACTTTAAGCGTTTCCGTGAAATTGCGGATGAAGTCGGCGCATTCCTTATGGTAGATATGGCTCACATTGCAGGTCTGGTTGCAGGTGGTTCACATCCATCCCCATTCCCACATGCACATGTGGTTACTTCTACAACCCACAAGACATTACGCGGACCAAGAGGCGGTCTCATCCTTTCCTCCGCAGAGTTTGCAGAAGAACATAAGTTAAACAAGTGTGTATTCCCGGGTATCCAGGGCGGTCCTTTAATGCACGTTATCGCTGCAAAGGCAGTGTGCTTTAAGGAAGCTCTTCAGCCGGAGTTTAAGACATATGCACAGAACGTTGTAAAGAACGCAGCAGCATTGGCTGACGGTCTTGTAAAGCGTGGATTCAATCTCGTATCCGGCGGTACTGACAATCACTTAATGCTGGTTGATTTACAGAGCATGGGTGTTACCGGTAAGGAAACCGAAAAGTTACTTGACGCGGTTAATATTACATGTAATAAGAATGCCATTCCAAATGACCCTACTTCCCCATTCGTAACCAGCGGTATCCGTCTTGGTACAGCAGCGGTTACTACCCGCGGTTTCGAAGTAGAAGATATGGATGTAGTGGCAGAAGCAATCTACCTTGCAGTTTCCAAGAAGGAAGCAGCAGCGGAAGAGGTTAAGGCTCTGGTTAAGACTTTAACTGATAAGCATCCTTTATACTAAAAAAATATATCCGGCAGGGAGTGAATCTCTGCCGGATTTTTTTGTATTACAACGAAAGCAGCTTTGCATAATTTCTTTTTTGATATAAAACACGATCCACATAAACAGTATTCTCTTCGAAACGGTAAAATGCAATGTAGTTACCTGCTGTGACAAAACGATAAGGAGAATCCAAATTGATATGGGGTTCCAGTGGGGCACCGGACTCGGGAAATTCTCCAAGAACATCAACAGCGTCTAAAATGGAAGTAACAACATGTTCTGCCGCATCAGGATTAGAGAGCTCCTTGGAGATGTAGTCCCAAATTTCATCTAAGTCCTGAAGTGCTTTAGGAGAGTAGTTAATATTATACTTCATTGGCTTTTGCACGGAAATGAGCCCTTACATCAGTAGAGGATACCCATCCCTTTTCCTCTCCAGATTTTTTGCCTTTGGTAAGGTCGTTGAGAAGATAGAGTGTAGCTTGTGTTTTTTCGTATTCTTCGATATCCATTAAAACATAACTGCCTCTACCGTTTTTGGTGAGATAAACAGGCTGTTCTTTGGTAACATTACGGAGAACCTCCGGATAATTACGTAAATCGGAAACCGGTACAATATTTGGCATGGGATACCTCCTTTTAAGATAAAATATGCTAAGAATATTATAACATATTTTTCGTAAAATTCAACGAAAAATAAATTGAATTGCTATTTTAGTATAATGGAGTTACAATAATCTAAACGAAAGGGGAGATTACATATGACAAAGCAAAAATTATTACTCAGCGCACTAACCAAATTCCTGGCAGGCCTTATTCTTATGGGACTGGTGCTTTTTCTTCCTGCAGGGACTTGGAATTATTCCAATGCATGGCTGTTTTTAGGTCTGCTATTTATTCCAATGTTGATTCTTGGTGTGATTTTATTTGCAAAAGCACCGGAACTGCTGGAAAAGCGTTTGCAAAGTAAAGAGAAAGAATCCACGCAAAAGGGTGTGGTAGCAATATCCGGACTGATGTTTATCGGTTCTTTTGTACTGGCTGGTTTGGATTTCCGTTTCGGATGGACCAATGTGTCGGAGTGGGCAGTAGTGGTGGCAGCGGTTATTTTGCTGGCATCTTACGGCATGTATGGTGAGGTTATGAGGGAGAATGCTTACCTTTCCCGAACCGTGGAAGTGCAGGAAAATCAAAAAGTGATTGATACCGGACTGTATGGTATCATCCGTCATCCGATGTACACGGCAACCATCTTTTTATTTCTTGCTATGCCCGTGGTGCTCGGGTCCTGGATTGCATTTGGGGTAATGCTTTTGTATCCGATTGCTATTATTGCCCGCATCGGCAATGAAGAGAAGGTGCTGGAGGAAGGCTTACAGGGCTACACGGAATATAAGAAAAAAGTAAAATACAGATTGATACCGTTTATCTGGTAAGTGGTTGCCTGAAAACAATTCTACTTAAAAACGAGATTGAAGCACAGACTTGCTCTGTGTTATGATAAAAGAAAAAAATAGAAAGGTTGGATTTGATTATATGTTGAAAGCGAGACCAAGTGTAAAATAGCGATGGCTATTGCAAAAAACTGAATCTGTAATAGCCATTGCGTCCTAAACAGTATTAGGAGGAAGCATATGAGCTATGTGAAAGCGGAGGAAGTTTTGCCAAAGCACTTAGTGGAGGAAATCCAAAAGTATGTGGACGGAAAGCTTATGTATATTCCAAGAAAGGGTGAAAATTCATTTTCCTGGGGAGAAAAAAGCGGAACAAAAGAAAAACTGGCAAAACGGAATCAAACCATTGTAAAGCGTTATTATGCGGGAGAAACAGTGGAAACTTTAAGCAGGGAGTTTTATCTTTCGGAGAAGAGAATCCGGGGAATCCTGCGCGAATATGAATCCTCACAAAAGAATGAGGAGGATTCATAGAAAATGAACAGAGAAAACAAACGGAAGCAATATGACAAGCACTATTATAAGACCCATCCATGCAATGAGACATTTACCTGCAAAAACTGCGGAAGAACCGTGGTGCCGGAGGGCGCAGGCAGTGACCATCGAAATCACTGTCCGAACTGCCTTTTCAGTCTGCATGTGGATATTGAACCGGGCGACCGGGAATCGGACTGTGGCGGACACATGGAGCCGGTGGCGGTGTGGGTGCGTAACAAGGGCGAGTGGGCCATTATCCACCGCTGTAAAATGTGCGGAAGCTTCAGTTCCAACCGGGTGGCTGCTGATGATAATCCGATGAAGCTGATGTCAATTGCCATGAAACCAATCGGTCATCCGCCGTTTCCTATTGATAGAATCGAGGAAATGACAAAAATGATGGGCGGCGAAGGTTCATTGAACTAAAAAAGAAATGACAACGGAGAACAGAAGTTAGTATTGACTTCTGTTCTCTTTAGGATTATTATATAAACGCATTTATATAAAACGGTTTATAAAAATGAGCAACAGACTGATAATCTGCGAAGAAAAGGAGGAAGCTACGTGGCAAGAAAAACGCAAATATCCAAGGATATTATTTTAGAGGCGGCATTTCAAATGCTGGTACGGGAAGGATATGCTTCTATAAATATAAAAGCCTTAGCGAAGGAAATCGGTTGTTCTACCCAGCCTATTGCCTGGCATTTTGGAAGCATGGAAGGCTTACGGACAGAACTGTTAGATTATTGTGTGCGCTTTCTGGGGCGGATTTTCTGCGGAATAAAAAGCGAACATGTTGCAGAGCAGTTGGAGGATATCGCATTCGGCTACATTACGTTGGCTTTTGATTATCCAAACTTATATAAGTACTTTTATATGAGTGATGTGGACGGAAGAAAAATGAACAATTTGACAAAATCCCTCCGGGCGGATAACTATGAGAAGGCTGTAAATATGCTTCAACAGGAATATGGTGTATCTAAAGAGGCAGCGCTTCAGCACATGATAAACCTTCAGATGTACGTTCACGGCATTGCTTCCTGCGTGGTAATCCAAGGGGGCTTTTCATCCAAAGATGAGCCGATGGAAATGATTCACCGGGCTAATCTGGCGTTTTTAGCGCAATTAAAATAAAATATTATGAACATTTTGTTGACAGTGAACAATGAATAATATATAATAAAACATATGTTACATAACAATTGGTTTAAATGGAGAAATTATCATGCCGCCAAAAAAGAAATTTACAAAAGAAGAAATCATTCAGGCCGCTTTTGAGATGGCAAGGGAAAAGGGAATAGAGTCTGTGGTTGCCAGAGAACTGGGTAAGAAGCTGGGCACGTCTTCGTCTCCGATTTTTACTGCATTTAAAAACATGGAAGAGGTGCAGCAGGAGGTCCGGGCACTGGCATTAAAAGAGTTTGAAAGCTGTGTCAGCGATGCGCTCAATTTCACTCCGGCATTTAAATATGTGGGCATGAAAATGATTGAATTTGCCATGAGAGAACCTAAACTGTTCCAGTTAATTTATATGCGGGAGCGGGAGGAAAGCCAGTCCTACGAGGAGATGGTTGTAAGCCTTGGAGATACGGTGGAAGTGTGTATTCAGATTATGCAGCGGGATTACGGACTGGACCGTAAGGATGCAGAGATGCTGTTCAAAATGACATGGCTGCATACTTTCAGTATTTGTGCGTTGGTGGCAAATAAGGTGTGCCATTTTTCCATGGAGGAAATATCAGAAATTTTAAGCGCAAGCTTTCAGGGAACATTGATACTGATTAAGTCGGGAACGTTTCAGACGATACCGGTAAATAAGCAGGAAAAACCATAGGGTTTTAGAAATGAGGAGAGGTTATGGAATTAAAGACAGAATGGGTAAAATGCCCGGTATGCGGAAATAAAACAAGAAATAAAGTGCGGGAGGACACGGTACTAAAGCAGTTTCCGTTGTTTTGCCCGAAGTGCAAAAATGAAACATTAATTGAAATTGACAAGTTAACAATGACCGTCATTAAAGAGCCGGACGCAAAGACGCAGAGCCAATTATCTTAACGTTTCAAGAGATAGTTTGCTTTGCGTTTTTTTACTTTAGGGAAAGTGTTTTGAGGGAGAAAGCATATGAGTAGTACAGCAGATAGTATTACAAAAATTTTATATGACAGCTATGGATTAAAGGTTACTGCTGCAAAGAAATCTTCCGTAGGAGCCGGCTCCGACACCTGGTTTGTTACCTGTGAAGACGGTAAGTACGTGGTGAAATTTCCAAGTGAAAGCAGTATTAATAATCCGGAGCTGGAACCAAAGCTTTGTGAGTTTTTGCTGGAACAGGGAATTCCGGTATGTCAGTTTATCAAGAACAAAGCAGGACAGTATGTGTCTGCAGACGAGCAGGGCAGAATATTTCATGTGCAGAAATTTGTGGAAGGAACCATGTACGACTGGCATGAGGCGCCGGACTGGCTTTTAACTGAGTCAGCGGCTATGCTTGGCAAATTTCATACTGCTTTGAAAACTTATGAAGGTTTGCCTACCGGTATCGGTGAGGGATTTTTCAAGTACATGACCTCGGAGCGGGCATTGGTTTCTTATCGAAGTTCGTTGTCTGTTGCTGAGAAGGAGCAGGATGAGGAAGTGGTTGCAGATTTGAAGTACCGCATCGGATTGATGCAGCGGTTTCCGGAGTATACCTTCGATTTAAAGCAGCTTACCTGCCAAAGTACCCATGGGGACTATTTCATCAGTCAGCTGCTTTGCGGTGAGGATAAAATCAATGCAGTTATCGACTGGACTACGGCCTGTGTGCATCCTGTGGTTTGGGAAATTGTACGCTCTTATGTGTATGCGGCACCGTCCTGCAAGGATGGGCAAATCGACATGGATGAGTTTGTGTGTTATGTGAAGGAGTACGGCAGGTTTGCTACACTTACAGAGTATGATCTGCTGAACATGGTTCCGCTGTTTTTTTACCAGATTGCGGTGTGTGATTATTACGGACAGTATTATGAGTCGGATGCGGCAAACCGTCACATCTATTTGGAACAGGCGAAGTTTTCTACGAAACTGATGCAGTGGTTTGAAAAGCATGGAGATGTGCTGACAACCAAAATAGCAAGAGAAATTATATTCAAGAAAAGAGGATAACAGGATGAAGGTTGTAATTTTAATGGGAAGTCCGAGACTTCACGGAAATACCGCAGAGCTTTGCAAGCCGTTTATGGAGGAACTTGCAGCGCAGGGTGCTGAGGTTAAGTACATAGAACTGGAAAAGAAAAATATCTTACCTTGCAAGGAATGTTATGCTTGTCAGGAGGTGGCAGGAGAGTATGGTTGTGCCCAGAATGATGATATGCCTGCCATTGCAGAAGAGATGCTGTGGGCAGATTGTATTATTCTTGCTACACCGATTTTTGCCTGGTATTGCACCACAAAGATGAAGGCAATACTGGACCGCCACTACGGTTTTAATAAGTATTACGGAAGTGCAGAAGGCTGCCTGTGGGAAGGAAAAAAGGTAGGTATTATTTCCACCCATGGCTATGAAGGCGCTTATGCTACTGATCCGTTTGAACTGGGTGTACAGCGGCTTTGTGAGCATTCCAATTTGCAGTATATTGGCATGTATTCCGTGCAGGACGAGGATAATCTGGCATCCTTCCAGACAGCAGAGGCGGTGGAAGGTGCAAAGCAGTTTGCAAAGAAAGTTGTGGAGCAGTTGCAGTAAAAAGCATCTGCTAGGCCAGGAGGTGTCCAAAATGAAAAAGCATTTGTGGAAAATATTGATTTTAGTAGGAGTGATTCCACTGGTGTTGCCGTTTGTTTTAGGTGTATATCATATGTGGATTGAGTTGTGGACCATGGGAGACTGGCTTATTTTATATTCCTACATATACTGGCCAACCTATGTGCTGGGCGTTTTATTGATTGTTGCAGGAATATTGTTTGGAAAGAAGATAAAGAGATAAAAAATGTTAGAGTATAGAAAATTAAGTTTTAACGAAGCGGACCGCATTGCAGAAATTGATGCTACCCATTTCATCAAAAATGTGTGGCGCATCAACGAAGCCACCGGAGAGTACGGTCTGGTGGAAATCAACTGGACGGATACTGAGTTGCCAAACGGGTTTGACTGGCATTTGAACCGCTTTAAGGAAACTGTAAAAAACGGTGGCACTGCCTTTGGTTGTTTTGAAGAAGGTATACTCATTGGCTATGGCACGGTGGACAAAGAACTCTTTGGAAAACAAGAGAAATATGTCTTGTTGGACCAGTTGTTCGTGTCGCAGAATCAGCGTGGCAAAGGTATTGGAAAGGCACTCTTCTTTCTTTGTGCAAAGCAGGCAAAAGAGTATGGTGCAGAAAAATTGTTTTTGTGTGCAGGTTCTTCGGAGAATACCATGGCATTTTATAAAAGATTAGGTTGTGTGCCGGCGACGGAGAAAAATGAAAAACTGTACGAAGAAGATCCAAGAGATATACAGCTGGAGTTTTACTTATAGCGCAGGTACGAGTATGTTAAGGGATTGAACGGCCATGCGGAAATTGCTCTGTATGTGGATACTTTCGAAGAAGTAGACAAGGAATATGAGAATGCCATTCGTAAGGGAGCAGTTTCGGTGTTGGCACCGGAGACCGAGCCTTGGGGCCAAAGAACCTGTTATATTGCAGACCCGGAAGGAAATCTGATAGAGATTGGTTCTTTTAACCGGCCTTTTGGACGGTAGCGTTGGAGGAGATTGTGGGATTTATTTCGTTCAGCTTGAAGTATTATGAAAAAGAATTAAATCAGTTGGAAGCATCACCGGTGACTTCGGAAAGAATATATCATGCTAAGCAACTTCTTAAAATGCTGGATGACCTGATGGATGAAGGTTATACAGAGTTAAATGAGTGGCTGGAAGAGAAATTCCAAGGCGTGTCACGCCTGCGAAATTACTTAACGGAAAACGGTGCGGAACCGTTTCTGTTATGCAGGAAAACTGCGGAGGAATCACAGGTTGCCTATGAGGAGCCGGAAGTGGAGTTGACAGTGGCAATCGATGAGCTGTTGCAGAAAGCTTTAAACGCTGAGGAAACCTGCAAGGTGCCGTTTTTACAGGAGCTGCTTCGATTTTGCGAATGGATTGGCTATGAAGAAAATACGGCGTATATTTTCCTTCTCAGGGATACGTTACTGCCATACGTGTATTATCGCACAAAGAGACGAACTGCAGTGTATCCTTGGCTGATTGGCAGAAAAACACTGGAGCAGATGACCGGAAAAACCGGTGTGGATGATGAAATCAGGGCTTCTGTCATAAAAGCGCTGGAGGAGGAAAAGTGCAGTAATTTCGAGGATTTTTGTGAGGTAGTATTACCTGATATTAGAAATACCCTGAAAAATTATCCGGAAGTGGAGCTGTGCTTGAAGTCCATGTTGGGAGAAATTACGGAGCAGAAAATTTTTGTAGTGGAATCCGGCTGTTACGGAACCTTTCCGATGATGATCAAGAGTCTTGACAAGCGGGTGGAAGTGCGTATGTATACGACTTACCCATATTTGCTTGATGCATATGGAGAGCGTATCTTTACACCGAAGTATGAGGAAAACCGCCTGTTTGAAACGATGGTTTCGCAGGACTTGTATTTACAGTACTCCGGTTTGCAGGACGGCAAATTTTATGTGAAGAAATGTCGGAATGCGGAGGTCCGGAAAAGTGCCTATGCGGAAGTAAAGGCGATGCTAAAATAAGTGGAGACAAAGGAGAATGATTATATGGATAAAGGAATCTGTGGTGCCAATTGCGCCGAATGCATGATGAAAGATACTTGTAAAGGCTGCGTGGAAACAAAGGGTTGCCCTTTTGGGAAGCAGTGTTTTATTGCAAATTATATCAATATTGGTGGAAAAGAAAAGTATCAGGAATTTAAACTGCAGTTGATTGCTGAGTTTAACGAATTACATATCGAGGGAATGCCGGAAGTAAAAGAACTCTATGCACTGAATGGCAGCTTTGTAAATTTGGAATATACGTTACCGGGCGGACAAGCAGTGAAGTTCTTGGATGACAACAGCATCTATCTTGGTAATCAATTAGAATGTGAATTGGATGGTGGACGGTGCTTTGGCATCGTGGCAGGAATGGATTTTCTTTTGGTGTGTACCTATGGCGAAAACGGGGCAGACCCGGAATTGGTACTGTATAAGAAGCGTTAATTTCAACTTGTGGAGGTAACAGATATTTTAAAAATAGTAAAACTGGAAAAAAAACACCTGATAGAAGCAGAACTACTGGCTTTAGAAAATTATCAGGAAGAATGTAATAGAGTGAGTGCCCTGCCGGAAGTAACAAAACTGCCGGAGTTAGAATGCTTCACTCAAAATGACTACGGTGTGGCAGCCTTTGACGGAGATACTATGGTTGGTTTCCTTGGATGCTACAATTCTTGGGAAGGTGCCTTTGATTCCAATGCAAGAGGAACCTTTACGCCAATTCATGCCCATGGCTGTGTGAAAGAAAACCGGGCAAGAATTTATGGAATGCTGTATCAGAAGATGGCAGAATTACTGGTAAGTCAAGGCGTTTTGTATCATGGAATTGCCTTATATGCCCATGATGCAGAAGCCATCAGTTCGTTTTTTCATAATGGTTTCGGACATCGTTGTTCCGATGCAATGCGGATAATGGAGCCAATTCAGGGAGTGATACCAACAACAGGGCTTATATTTGAGGAACTGTCTTTGGATGAAGTAAAACAGGTGCGTGAGTTACGGCGGAAACTAAAAGACCATATGGGGGAAAGCAGCTGCTTTATGTATACTTCGGAGGATGAGTTTGAAGTATGGCTACAAAAACGGGAAAGCAACGGCAACCGTATTTTTGTGGCAAAGGATAAGGAGTTGCCGGTAGCATTTTTGGAAATTTGTGAAGAAGCAGAAACTTTTGTAACAGAGCTGCCAACGGTAAAAAATATTTGCGGAGCGTATTGTTTGCAGGAATACCGTGGACGGCAGATTTATCAGAATCTTATCAATTATACGGTAGAAGTTCTTCATAAGGAAGGCTATCAGTACCTTGGCGTGGATTACGAAAGCTTTAATCCGACAGCTCAGAATTTCTGGCCAAAGTATTTTGAGCCGTATACGTGTAGTGTAACCAGAAGAATTGACGAAGGAGTTTTGAAAAATGAATGAGCAGGTAAAAGAGTATTTAAATAAATATCCGGATGAGATTGTGGATATGTTCCATAAGTTAAGGCAGTTGATTTGTGATAGTGCGCCTTGTGAGCCGGAGGAAACCATGTGGGCGAAGCTGCCAACCTATAATGTCGGTGGAACTTTTGTGAGACTGATTCCTTTTAAGGACCATATTAACATTGAGGCTCAGGCAGTACTGCAGTATACAGATGAACTGACAGATTATAAAATCACGCCGAAGGGAATGTTACAAATTTATGTAAAGCAGGAGATACCGATGGAGATTCTGAAGCGGGTTTTTAAGGAGACATTAGGGGTATAAAAGTATGGAATTAGTATTACAACCAACTTCTGAAACTTGCGGTCAAGCATGTATTTCGATGATTACAGGAAAAACTATAGAAGAAGTAATCAAAGATATGAAAACAAGCGGACCAACAAGCATAGGACAATTGATTGAGATATTAGATTTTTATGGTGTAAAACACGCGGAAAGAAATACTCGTATCTCGAAGAAAAATCCCGCACCATATAGATGTTCAATTTTGACTGTGCATACAAATGAAGGCTACACACATTGGACATTGCTATATGACAATAAATATTACGACCCTGAGTTTGGATTGATTGAGGGGGAGTATACTTATGGGAAAATAACGTCATTTTTAGGGATTTATATTTAAGTGAATCCTTATTTGACGGAAGATTTGCAAGATTAGTGAGAATGCAGGAGACTACTGATGAAAGAACGAATGTGCATTGTGGGAGATGTGAAAAACCCAAGCCAGTCCGGAATTTTAGCCGGTACCTGTAAAGGTGAATGCTGGATTAGCGATGATAAGATGCTGGCAGTAACATATTCCTATGCAGTAGGTGGCTGCGGTGTGTTTGGAAAAATAGAGAGTACCGAGAAAACAAAAACTTTTTTTGATAAGGTCTTTAACAACTTAAAAGCATTGGATATTCATGAATTCGAGTTTTCCGCAGAAGATACAATGTTACAGAAGCAATTGTTGTGTTTATTTCAAAATAGGGAAATAGAACAAGAATTAGAATATTCCTATGAGATATATGAGAATCCAAATAAGGAAGTTGCTGTGCCGGGTGGATATTTAGTTGAGCCGGTAACAGAACATACCTTACAGAAAGGCTATGCAAATGAAGGAATGCTTACAAATCGCTTAGAGGAATGTTGGAATTCTTTGGATGATTTTTTGAAAAAAAGTCTTTCTTTCATAGCAGTAAAGGATAAAGAAATCGTAGGTATTATTTTTGGTTCAGGAAGATATGAAAAATATGTACCGATTGATATTGAAGTTTTAAAAGAACATCGAAAAAGAGGAGTTGCAAAAGCACTGACAAGTGCTTTTGTAAAACAGTGCAGGAACTGTGATTTGGTGCCTCATTGGGATTGTGTAGAATCCAATACGGGTTCTATTCGTTTGGCTGAAAGTGTAGGGTTCAAAAAAATCAAGGAAAGGCCATTTTATTGGTTTGGTATATAGGAAATGCAACTATTAGATTTACATAACAGTAGCGAGCAAAAACAATGGATTGACAGAATCCGTGCCTGTGACTGGGGAGCCGCTAAGCTTCTTGCTGATTTACTGGAACAGGACAAATTTCATGAAATGCTCGGAGAGGGCAGTCTGTTCCTTTTGACGGAGGAAGAAAACGTTGTGGCATTCTGTACATTGACACAGAAGGACTGCGTGGATGATGAAAGCCTGTTTCCGTGGATTGGATTTGTGTTTACATCACCGGACTACCGTGGACACAGATATAGCGGTATGCTTATTGATTATGCCTGCAACAAGGCAAAAGAACAGGGATTTGATAAGGTGTATTTGGCGACTGACCATATCGGACTGTATGAGAAATACGGTTTCACCTACGTAGAAAGCCGAATTGATGTTTATAACGAAATGAGCAGGATTTATTGCAGAAAGCTGTAGATGACATTGAATAAAGTGTGTTTCACAAAAGTAGGTAGTAAAAATGAACAAAGCAGAATTAGTAAAAGAACTGAAAAAAATAGGCCTTCAAGAGGGAATGGAACTTGAAGTACATAGTTCCTTGAGTGCCTTTGGTTACATCGAAGGTGGAGCCGAGACAGTAATAGAGGCGCTTATGGAGTGCGTGACGGAGAGTGGAAGCCTTTTTATGCCGTCCTTATGTTTTGGTCCGGAATTGGAATTGACGGAAGAAGACAAAGCGATGGGGATTACCACGAAGATAAAAATACTTCCGGAGAATGCGCCAAGAACGGCAATGGGCATTATTGCAGATACATTTAGGCGGAGGGCAGATGTCATCACAGGAACAGGCGTGATAAGAACCTCGGGCTGGGGCTTGCATGGTGGTGAGGCGGCAAAAGGTGGACTGAATTATGTTATACATAACGGCGGAAAAGCATTGTTGCTTGGCGTTGATATTTACAAATTAACTGCAATGCATTATGTGGAGGATATTTTACCAAAAGAAATCAGCAATATATTTGTGCCTACGGAAGAAGTTTGTAAAAAGTATCCACCGGATGAATGGCTTGTGGAGTGCGGGAAACCGCCGGTAAAACCATGGTATACAATTCAAGATATGGCTTACCAAAAAGGTTTGATTAAAGAGGGATATATTGGAACGTGCAGATACATGTTTTTTGATATTTGGGATGTAGTAAGCCTTTATAAAAAAGAACTGGAAACCAATCCATTTAAACTGTATGGATTAAAATTACCTGAAATTTAAATAATTGCGAAAAGGAGTATTATGAACATAAGAGAATTGAAACGGGACGATATCACATTCTGCGCAGAAATACTGTGCAGCGTTTATAACAATGAGATGTGGCAGTGCCGCTGGGAAAAGGAAACAGCCATAGAATATCTGACGGACTTTTATGACATGAAGAAGTTTGTGGGATATGTACTGGAGGAAGATGGTGTAGTCCTTGGTGGAATATTTGCCCATGAAAAGGTATGGTGGAACAACAGTGAGGTGTTCATTGAAGAAATGTTTGTGAAGCCGGATTTACAGCGAAAGGGCTATGGTTCCATGTTGCTTCGGGCAATGGATGATTATGTGAAAGAAAAGGGCTTGGCGGGTCTTACCCTGTCCACCAACAAATATGCTCCTGCACCGTTGTTTTACAAGAAGAATGGATTTGCAGAGAATGAGTATATATTCTTTATGTATAAAGAAATATAAGTTTGCTTGTAAACAGGACCCCAAAGTCGTATAATAAAATAAAATTTTAAATAATATCAGAGCCAGACGCAAAGACGCAGTGACGTATAGACGCAGAGCCAATAAACTTATGCAGAAAATGCAGGTTTGTTAGCTCTGTTTTTGTTTGGGTGAACAAAGGAGGAATGATAGAACTTGGAACATTGTAAACTGCAAATCGGGTGTATGTTTGTAATCTTGTATATCCTGTTTGTTTATGTGAAAGAATGCAAGCGGTACGGGAGAAAAAACAGTCTTTCCATGTTTGATGCCTTACTGGCAGTGGGAATTTTCAGCGTGCTGTTTGATGGATTGACAGCTTATACCGTAAACCATTTGGACAAGGTAAACGGGACGGTAAATATGCTGTTTCACCTATGCTTTTTGGTGGGACTGGATTGCTTTATTTTCCGGTTGTTTGTGTATATGCTTTCCATTACGGCGGGGCTGCCGAAAAAGAAAAGCGGCATCCTTTTGATGTATATTCCTTTGATAATTAACATGATTGTGGTTGTCGCAAACATACCAAATTTGGAATATATCGAGGGAGAAGTCAGCAACTACTCCATGGGAATATCGGCATATACCTGTTTTGTCATGGCGGCCATTTATATTTTGGCAAGTATTGTGATTTTCTTCAGCAGATGGCGCTATATCGAGCGGCATAAGCGGATTAGCGTATTTACTTATCTGCTGTTGCTGGCAGGAATTACCGGGTACCAGATGTTTCATCCCCAGGCACTGGTTTCCAGCCTGTGCGTGACGATGATTATTCTGGGCGTATATATCAATCAGGAAAATCCGTCGGTGCTGGAGCTTGCCAGATATCACGAGGAAATGACTATGGGCTTTGCAACCCTGGTGGAAAATAAGGACGGCAGTACCGGAGGTCACATCAAGCGGACCACCATGTATGTGCGGTTGCTGGCAGAAGAACTGAGACGCAGAGGTTATTACAGGGAAGTGCTGACCAAGGATTATGTGAGAAACCTTTATTTGGCGGCACCAATGCATGATATCGGCAAGGTTTCCGTACCGGATGTGATTTTACAAAAGCCGGGGCGTCTTACGGAAGAAGAGTTTTCCCAGATGAAGCTGCATGCGGAGCATGGCGGAAGAATTGTGCAGGATACCTTCGGACATTTGGGCAATGAGCAGTATGCCAAGATGGCCTATCAGGTGGCAAGATATCACCACGAAAAGTGGAATGGCCGCGGCTATCCGGAGGGGTTAAAACGAAAGGAAATTCCGTTGTGTGCACGGATTATGGCCATCGCAGATGTGTTTGATGCGGTGTCGGAAAAGCGGTGCTACCGGGATGCTATGCCACTTAGTAAGTGCTTTGAAATTATCCAGGAGGGCAGTGGGCAGGACTTTGACCCGGTATTGGCGGAAGTTTTTTTGGATATCCGGGATAAGGTAGAAGCAGTGCATAAAGAGTTCAATCAATAAAGAGAAAACGAAGGAGGAGTTTTATGAGTTTACTGAAGCAAAATGAAAAAGAAGCTAACTTAATTGTTGCAAAGGTGATGAGAATATCCTTTGTTATTTTCACACTGATTTTTATCTTAAACATTATCGGTATTTTTGAGGTAAAACAGAACGTGATGACGCTTGCCTATATTGGCGGAAGTATTCTGCTTTTGCTTCCGACGCTGTTGTGCAATTTCTTAAAGCTGGAGCATTGGGTGATTAAGTACATCAATGTACTTTGTGCTACGGTGTTTATTACATTACTCAGCATTACGTTAACCTGGCATGTGGTGGCAATGTACGTGTATCCGATTGCCATCGCCAGTTTATACTTTTCCAAAAAGCTGAATATTACTGCAACCGTACTTACGGTATTTGGCGTTTCTGTGGGTCAGGTGTTGGCTTACTTTATGGAAACTACACTGGATGACAATTTTACGGAAGTACGCGGCATGATTATTTTTGGTGTGATTCCAAGAGCACTGGTGGTTATTGCGGTAGCTGCCATTTTTACCATGCTTTGCAGCAGAACCGCATCCATGCTATCCAATCTGATGGGTGCGGAGGAGCAGAAGGAAATGTTTGACCGCATGAAGCTGATGAAGGATAATGCATCCAAAACATCTGCTGTGTTGTATAGCACGGTATCCCAGCTTTCGGAAATCTCAGAGAGCTCCTTAAAGGCAAACCAGAGCATCGCCGAGGAAGCGGAGCGTTTACTCACCGGTTCCATGGAAAACACCGGTGCGGTGGAATATGCGGATGAGAGAATTCAGGATATTACCACGCAGCTTACAACCTTAAGTGAAATGAATCACCGTACGGCACAGTTGACCGACCGCATCGGACAAAATACAAAGGAAAATCAGGAGCTGATGGATGCTGCCACCGAGAACATGGAGCAGATTAATAAGAGTACGGAAGACTGCGAAGGAATCATACGTACCCTGGGCGAGGAATCCAAGGAGATTATCGGTATTGTGCAGACTATCACCGGAATTTCCAACCAGACCAATATTCTGGCGCTGAATGCTTCCATTGAGGCAGCAAGAGCCGGAGAGCAGGGCAGGGGCTTTGCCGTGGTGGCAGAGGAAATCCAGAAGTTATCCGAACAGACCAAGCGGGCGGTGGAAAACATCGGTGCCATTGTTACCGAGGTGGTAAGAAATACAGAAGATGCGGTTGTTGCCATGGGAGTCAACGCAAAAAATGCCAAGGCCGGCATGGAAAGCATCAGTAAAGCAAATGATTCTGCTACAATGATTACTTCTTCTAATGAGGAGTTGATTGGTCAGATTCACGAGATTGCCAAGGCGGCAGAAATTATCCGGGAAAAGAGTAACGAAGTGGCAGAACGTATGCAGCAAATCAGCAGTAATACCCAGGAAAATTGCAGAGCCGTGGAGCAAGTGTCCGCAGCTACACAGGAAAACAGCGCCGGAACGGAGAGTCTGGCAAATGTGGTGTTACAGATTAAGGAGCTTTCCGAACAGCTGAATAAGGTAGTACAGGCATAAAATACAAAATCCTCTTTTGGGGTTTGCCGACAGCGTGGCAACATGCTATAATAGAGGCAGCTTCCGAAAGGGGATTTTTTATGAAAACTGTTGAATTTCGCGTGATTGCGCATATTGAAAATGATTATAAAGAAAAGTTCGGCATTCCCCGCCAAAGTGGTTTGGTGGAATCTTTGGTGTCCAGAATTGTATTCGAACCGGAGTACCGGAACCCGGATGCTTTCCGGGGAATCGAAGGGTATTCCCACCTTTGGCTGCTGTGGCATTTTTCCGAGGCAGACCGGGGCGCAGAATGGTCTCCGACGGTACGCCCGCCACGGCTTGGGGGAAATACCAGAGTGGGTGTATTTGCTACCCGTTCGCCTTTTAGGCCGAATTCCGTGGGCATGAGCTCCGTGGAGCTTAAGAAATTTGAGGTGGATAAAACATTGGGTCCGGTGCTGTATGTGTCCGGAGCAGACTTGCTTGACGGTACCCCGATTTTTGATGTAAAACCGTACCTTGCCTATGTGGACAGCCACCCGGAGGCAAAGGACGGATTTGCCCTAAATCAGAAAGAAGGGACGCTCCTTGTAGAGTTTCCGGAAGAACTGCTGGCAGAAGTGCCCGTAGAAAAGCGCCAGGGTCTCATAGAGCTCCTTTCCCAGGATCCCCGCCCACAATATCAAAACGACCCGGAACGTGTCTATAAAATGAAATTTGGAGCTCAGGAGATATGGTTTAAGGTGGATGCTGACAAACTTACCGTCTGTAATGTATGTACCGTATAGAAAGAATTCTTTTCGTGTTGTAAAAAATAATACTCTGTCAAACCGTTAGCGATGAGCGGGTTTGACAGAGTATTTATTTTTTATTGGTGCGATGAGCGGGTCAGGAAGGGTACTTCTATTTTTACTGTCCTATAGTAAATGTTGCGTTATTTTCTGCAAAGGTAGCCGTGATAGTTGCGGTCACATAACCGTATTTATCGTAAGCCGGCAAAAGCTTCTTAGCCCAGTCGCCTGCCCAGGCATAGCCATGGCGGCGTTCTTCGCCGATTTCCATGATGTCGTGCTTCATGATACCGTCACGGTCACAGAAGATTGGCAGGTTGGTATCAATTTCATAGAAACGGTACCAGTTGCGGTGACCTGCGGTTGTTTTAAAGTAATTGCCGTCGGAAGCCTTACGGACATATTCGATGTCGGTTAATTCAGATTCCTTTAACCAGGCAATGGCAGCTTCAACAGCAGTCTTGATTTCAGGAGTCTGTTCCTGGTTCATCAAGAACTGGATTACCGGAACGGATTCGCAGCCGCTGATGGAAGCCAGCTCGTAAGCTCTTGCAGACGCCGGTGCATAAGTAACCGGGTCGTGCTGTGCGCACCATGCGGTAAGCTTGCCTTGGGAAGTAATCTGGGACTTTAAAATAAAGTCGATGGCTCTGTCTAAGGAATCCTGCAGCTTTGCCTTATAATCTGCAGGAATAATATCGGAATCAAATGGATAGCGTCCGTACAGGGCATCTTCGATAAGGTACAGTACGTTAACCATGGCATTGTCGTTGAAGGTAACCATGTCGGAATAGTTGCCGCGTTTTGGATAAACCTGGGCAAAGCCGCCGGATTCGTACTGTAAGTTAAAGAGGAAATCAAAGCCTTTTAATACACTTTCCTGATACTTGGCATCCGGTACCTCGCGGTAAACCGCTGCAATGTGGCGGATCTGGGTGTAGGTAGCTTCATTATCGATGGTACCGATTAACTCGCCGTTTTTACCGGTCCAGCCAGAGCCCTTGTTTTTCTTCTGACCTTCGGTCCAGGCGGTTTTTCCGTCAATCTTTTTGTCCCAGCCGCCGTGGTCCATTTGCCAGGTAATGTAGTTATCTGCCAAAGTGACGGCAGAAGCTAAGTTGGAGAAGTTGGATGCCTTCTTTTCGATAACAGCGGAGGAGGTACGGAGTGTATCTGCTACGGTGTAAACAAGTACGGTCTTGCCTTCTTCGTTTGTGGTGAAGGAGCTGTCTTCTACGGTCAAGGTTCCCTTTGCTTCTTTGTAGGAAGTCCAGTCGAAGTTGTATTTACTGAAAGAAACCGCATTCGGGTCTGCGTTCTTTAAATAACCGTTCAAGGTAACAAAAATGGTGTGAGCATCCTGAATGGTCACGGATTCGATTTTGGCGTTGGAAGCAGTAATTTCTGTTGCTGTCGCCGATTCAGTAGGAGCCGGAGCGGTAGTAGCTGTTGGCTCAGGTGTTGCCGTTGGCTCAGGGGTAGCTGTTGCGGTTGGCACCGGTGTAGAGGTGTTTGTTGGTGCAACGGTCGGTTCTGCAGTTGGTTCTGCAGTTGGTGCAGTAGTGGCAGTCGGTGCCTGGGTTGGAGCTGTGGTAGGTGTTTCTTCCGGTGTGCCACTTGCTTTACCGCAGCCCGCCAGTGCAAGTACCAGGCTGGTAAGAAGCACAGCGGTTTTCTTGTTTACAATTTTTTTCATTTTGTTTCTCCTTATAATCTCCTTTATTAATCCGCCAGTTCTTCCCACTGCTCCATAAGTTCCAGCAGGCGTTCGGCGGTTTCATCCTTTTCTTTGGTGACTTCTAACAGCTTGGTGTGGTTGGTGTAGACTGCCTCGTCGGCAAGAAGTACATCCAGTTCCTCGGAACGGGCTTCCAGACGCTCGATTTCTGCTTCGATACGTTTTAAATCGTTCTGGCGCTTACGCTGTTTGGCCTGTTCTTCCTTTTGCTGCTTCCAATCCATTTTTCCGGCAGATTCCGGTTCGGCAGGAGCAGTAACAGGGGCATTTTTTGCGGCAGGAGTTTTTCCTACACCATATCCGATGCCCTGTAGATGTATTCGCTCCATGTTTTCCTTGTGTTCCAGATAGTAGTCATAATTGCCATCGTAAGCAATCAATTTACCACTGGTTAAATCAAGGATTTTTGTAGCGGTTTTGTTGATAAAATATCGGTCGTGGGAAACATAGAGAACGGTTCCGGTATAGTTTTGGATGGCATTCTCTAAAATTTCCTTGGACATAATATCTAAGTGGTTGGTCGGTTCGTCGAGAATCAGGAAATTGGATTCCGACAGCATGAGCTTTGCCAGGGAAACACGGCCACGTTCGCCGCCGCTGATGTCTTTAATCTGCTTGAATACATCGTCGCCGGTGAAGAGGAAGGCAGCCAGGGTGTTACGAATCTGGGTGTTATCCATAAACGGATAGGTGTCCTGCAGCTCGGAAAATAAGGTCTTTTCCATATGCAGTACCTGATGCTCCTGGTCGTAGTAAGCGATGTGTACCTTAACTCCCGGCTTGATGTTGCCGGCGTCAGGAGTAACGATGCCATTAATCATCTTTAAAATTGTAGTTTTTCCGGTGCCGTTGTTGCCGATGATGGCCACTTTTTCGCCACGTTTAATCTCGAAGGAAAGGTCGGTAAACAAGGTCTGCGGTCCGAAGGACTTGGCAAGACCGGTAACGGAAAGAACATCGTTGCCGCTGGTGACGGAAGGTTCTAAGCGTATGTTCATTCCGTCGGATTCTTCCAGTGGTTTATCAATGCGCTCTATTTTATCTAGCATCTTTTCGCGGCTTTCGGCACGCTTGATGGATTTTTCACGGTTAAAGGAGCGAAGCTTTGCAATCACTTCTTCCTGATGTTTGATTTCTCTTTGTTGGTTAATGTAAGCTTTAATCTGGTCTTCCCGTTGCTTTGCTTTTTTCTTGGCATAGGTAGAGTAGTTGCCGTCGAAGGTCTGGGCCTTGGTGTGGTCCAGTTCGATGACCTTGGTTACTACTTTATCTAAGAAATAACGGTCGTGGGCAATAACAACTACAGCGCCCTTATAAGTGGCAAGAAAGGTTTCCAGCCAGGCAATGGAGTTCATGTCCAGATGGTTGGTTGGCTCGTCAAGCAATATTAAATCCGGCTTGCGAAGCAGAAGTTTACCTAAAGCAATTCTTGTTTTCTGGCCCCCGGAGAGGGTGTTGACGCATTTTTCAAATTCGGATTCCTCAAAACCGAGACCCTTTAAAATGCCCACAACTTCGCTGCGGTAGGCGTACCCATTCTGGATTTCGAATTCATGGTTTAAGCGGGAGTAGGTGGAGAGTGCCTGCTCTAAGGCTTCTCCTTCCATGTGCTTCATTTCCTGCTCCAGAGCACGGATGCTTTCTTCCAGGCGGAGAACGTCTGCCTTGGTGGAAAGAAGCTCCTCGTAGATGGTGTTTTCGGAGGTTAAATCCTGGTGCTGGGAAAGATAGCCGTAGGTGGAACCTTTAGAAAAGGTTACTTCTCCGGTGTCGGAGGAAAGTTCCCCTACAATGATTTTGAACAAGGTGGACTTTCCGGCACCGTTGATGCCTACAATGGCTGCTTTTTCGTTGTCATTAATGTGAAAGGAAACCCCGCAAAGGATTTCCTTTTCACCAAAACTTTTTGTAATGTTGTTACATGCAAGTATCATAGTAAATTCCTATTCTTCGTCTTCCGGCTCCGTGTAGTCAGGGTCGATGACGAGAGTGATTTTGTCGATACGGTTTTTATCCATGGCCAGTACCTTATAGGTGCATCCGCCTTCGGTGACGGTTTCACCCACCGTTGGAAGGTGGTCAAGGAGATGAATAACATGTCCGGCAATGGAGTCGTAGTCTTCAGACTCTAAGCCCAATTCTAAAAGTTCGTTGATTTCATCCAACTTTGTGGTGCCGAGGATGGTGTATTCGTTTTCGGCTGTCTTTTGGATGGCATCTTCTTCGTCGGTGTCGTATTCATCACGGATTTCGCCGACAATTTCTTCAATTAAATCTTCAATGGTAAGAAGACCTGCGGTGGCACCGTACTCATCAAGCACGATAGCAAGAGAGTTGGTTGCCTTTTTGAGCTCGCGGAGAAGCTCAGAGGTCTTTTTGTACTCATATGTAAAATATGGAGTACGTAAAAAATCTTTTATATTGAAATCTTCTTTGTTTCCGCGGAAAAAGAAGACATCCTTCATGTTGATAATACCGATGACATTGTCACGGGTTTCGCTGTAAACCGGAAGTCTGGTGTACATATCCTTTTCAAAGGCAGCTACCAGCTCATCGTAGGTCATCTCCACATCGGCAAAGGCCATGTCGATACGTGGCACCATAACATCTTTTGCCAGGGAATCACCAAAGTCCACCACGTTGGTAATCATCAGTCGTTCTTCGCTTTCAATTACGCCGTCCTCATGGCTGACTTCTACGATGGTGAGTAATTCGTTTTCTGTCATGACATTGGTTTTTGCATTTGGGTCAACGCGGAACAGAAGCAGGAATACGCCGGACAACTTGTTAAGCAAAAAGATAACCGGTGTAAGCAGTCTGGTCAGCAGGCTGATGACAGGTGCATAAAGAAATGCCATTTTCTCTGCATGAATGGTAGCCAAAGTCTTTGGGGTAATCTCACCAAAAATTAAAACCAACAGGGTTAAAATTCCGGTACCGATAGCGGTATAGGTTCCTAATCCTAAGTTGATGATGAGAGTTGTGGTAAGTGAGGAAGCAGCAATGTTAACAATGTTGTTACCAATCAAAATTGCGCTAATCATCTTGGATGGGTTTTCAATAAGGTTGCTAATCATTTTAGCACGCTTATTGCCCTCCTCCACAAGGCTTCGGATACGGAGCTTATTCACCGTAGTTAAAGAGGTTTCCGCAGACGAAAAGAATGCGGATAATAAAAGTAATACAATGAGCACGATTAACTGTGCCGCGACACTGGGGTCCATTTTTTAAATATCACTCCTTTTTGAGATTTATTATGCTGTATATATATGGATATACACCATATAATAATATCGCATTTTTACTGCAATGTCAACTGTACAGCGGGGGAGAAATGTGGTATAGTAATAGCAGTTTGATTTAATTGAATTATTTAGGAGGAAAAGATAATGAAAGTGATAGAACGTTTTTTGAATTATGTAGCGGTAGATACGGAGTCTGTGGAGGATGCGGTCTGCTTCCCAAGCAGTGAAAAGCAGAAAGTCTTAGCAAAGATGTTAGTGGAAGAACTTACGGCAATCGGTGCCCAAAATCCACGTATGGATGAGTTTGGCTATGTGTATGCTACCATTCCGGCTACTTCCGATAAAAAGGTGCCGGTGTTAGGTTTTCTTGCACATATGGATACCTCTCCGGCCATGAGTGGTGCCAATGTAAAACCGCGTATTGTAAAGAATTACGATGGCGGTAAAATTGTTTTAAATGAAACGGAGAATATTGCCATGGATGCGGACATGTTCCCGTCTTTAAGTCACAATGTCGGCAAAGATTTAATTGTTACCGACGGTACAACCCTTCTTGGTGCAGACGATAAGGCCGGTATTGCGGAAATTATGACCATGGCAGAAATTTTACTTTCTGACAAGTCTATTCCGCATGGAACCATTCAGATTGCATTCACTCCGGATGAGGAGGTGGGTGCCGGTGTGGACCATTTTAACGTAGAAGGTTTTGGTGCTGAGTTTGCTTATACCGTAGACGGCGGCGCTCTTGGCGAAATTGAATATGAGAATTTTAATGCGGCTTCCGGCCGTTTAAAGATTCACGGACAGAGCATTCATCCGGGTTCTGCCAAGGGCAAGATGGTAAATGCCTTGCTTGTTGGTATGGAATTTCAGCAGATGCTGCCGGTAGCACAGAATCCGGCATACACCGAAGGCTATGAAGGCTTTTTCCATTTGGACCGCATGACCGGCGGTGTGGAAGAAGCGGAACTTTTCTACATCATCCGCGACCACGACAAGCAGAAGTTTGAAGAAAAGAAGGCCCGCTTTGAAAAAACAGCAGCGTTCTTAAATGAAAAGTATGGTGCAGGAACCGTGGACTGTGTAGTGCAGGATTCCTACTACAACATGAAGGAAAAAGTGGAACCTTATATGTTCTTGATTGATAATGCCACAAAGGCTATGGAAGACCTTGGCATTGCTCCGATTATTACTCCAATCCGCGGCGGCACCGATGGCGCACGTCTTTCCTTTATGGGGCTTCCTTGTCCGAATCTTTGTACCGGCGGCGAAAATTATCACGGCAAGTATGAGTATGTTCCGGTGCAGGATATGGAGCGCCTTGTGGAGTTCTTGTTACAGTTGATTAAAGTTTATCAGGAAGCTTAAGTATGAGGGCACAAAAGACAATACAGATGGCAGAAATTGCCCTGATGAGTGCGGTGCTCTGTGTGATTTCTCCTTTTACAATACCTGTTCCGATGAGTCCGGTGCCGCTTAGCCTGGCTTTGTTTGGTGTATATCTGGCAGCAGTTCTTCTGGGGGCAAAGCGGGGAGCAATTTGCGTTCTGATTTATTTGCTGCTAGGGCTGGTTGGACTTCCGGTATTTTCCGGATTTTCCGGCGGAATCGGAGTGCTGGCAGGGCCGACGGGAGGCTATATCATAGGGTATGTACTGTGTGCATTGGTGATTGGTTTACTGGTGGAACAAGGTATGCATACTATTTTTACCATGACATTGGGAACGTTGGTGTGCTACTGCTTTGGAACGATATGGTTTCTGATAATCATGAAAGGAACTTATACTTTGATTCAGGCACTGTTGGTTTGCGTAGTGCCATATCTGATATTTGATTTGATAAAAATTTTGGCGGCTGCTGCTGTGGCTGTGCCGATACGGAAGATAGTACGGAGGATGGAACGACGATAATTAATTATGGCGGGGCAAGCCTTTATTTATGCGGATTTCTAATGACTCCACCAACAGTAGGTTGCCTGATTATCAGGTGATTTGTATAATGAGGGCAACAAAGACTTGAAGTGGAGGACAGGAGAATGTTTGAGATTGACAAAAAAGAATTCGGATGTGGCGCTTTTAATGCCGCTTTCCAAACTGCTTGGGGTAACCGTGACAGAACTTTTGGAATGCCGCAGGTATGAAGCATCAGAAACACTTGCTCCGGAAAAGGCTGAGGCCATGATGACTACGGTTATCCAGATGACGGAGGAAGAGCGGGAAGCCGTAGATAAAGCGCGAAAGAAAATCCAGGGGTGTTTTGCTTTGGCTGTGGTAGTTTGTCTGGCGGCGTGTATTGGTGTGTACTATTATTTTACATGGGTTCGGAGTGTGAATCCGTTTGCTGTTTCCATGCCGTTAATGTGTCCGTTGTTTGGCCTGATTTTCGGAACCTATGCCTGCTTTTTTGCAAAGGAAAAGCTACCGTCCTACTATGATGAAAATAAAATCTCGGCGTACAGTGACGGGTTTTTCCGCATGAACATGCCGGGTGTGCATTTTAACAACAGCAACTGGAAGTATATTCTTGGCTGGATACGCATCTGGTCCATCCTTATGCTTCTTGCCGGTCCGGTGATATGGTTTGCGGCATGTTGGTTCAGCCAAAGCGTGGATTGGACCGTTGTATATGGTGCTTCATCCGGAGTAACCGCAGCGGTGCTTTTGGTAAGTATATTTATTCCGATTTATGTGTTGGCAAAGAAATATGAATAAAAAATTTTATGTAGTCCGGATGGTGGTGCTGTCCGGACTATTTTATGTAGAGATATGATTGAAAAACAGGGTACACAGTGGTAAAATAATAGCAGAGAATAATTTTTCATGAAAGATTGTGAAAGAATAGCGAAAGAAAAAAGGAGAGGGCCGTATGGAACAGAGAATAAAACAATTTATCGAGCGTATGAAAGCAGAAAATCCGGGTATCGAAGCAGTTGCTTTGGCAAACAAGGAAGAGGTACTGTTAGAGCATCATTTTGTGAAACTGCAGAGCCGCAATATTTATTCCCATACCAAGAGCTTTATGAGCACAGCGGCAGGTATCGCCCTGGAGGAGGGAGCACTGACGTTGGAGGACCCTCTGGTAAAGTATTTTAAGGATAAAGTTCCAGCGGTGCATCAAAAGTGGCTCCGTGAAATCCGGTTCCGGCATCTGCTTACCATGTCCAGCGGCTTCGGAAAGCCGTACCTGATGATTGACGGACGAAGAAAAGGAGAAGGTCTGCCGGATTATTTGGAATATATGTTGTCCCGGGAGGTTTTAAAGAAGCCGGGCACAGAGTTTGATTATTCAACTGCCGACAGTCATTTGGCGGGTTTGATGCTTGCCAAGGCGGTGGGAATGCGGTTGGATGTATACTTGTATGAAAAGTTGTTTAAGCCTCTTGACATCGGATATCCGATTTGGGAATGTGACCCACAGGGCAATGTAAACGGTGGCAGTGGTCTGTTTTTAAATATCACAGACATGATGAAGTTAGGTCAGTTGTATCTGGCGGACGGTGTCTGGAAGGGCGAGCGTCTGCTTAGTTCTCTTTGGATAAAAGAAGCAACCAGAAAACAGATTGAAACAAGCGGTGGTGACAGCTGGAACTGTGGCTATGGCTATCAGTTCTGGATGATGCCGCAAGAAGGGGCGTACCGTGCAGATGGTGCCTTTGGACAGGTAACCATTGTGCTTCCAAAGCAGGGATACGTAGTTGCGGTGCAGTGCTCTGAGTACGGAAATTTTGAAAAGGTAAAACAGGCACTGAATGAAATTGTGCTTGCAGATTTATAAATGGATGTTTTAATGAAAAACTTTTGTGAAAATTACGGATTGGGCGGAGTGATTGCACTGCGCCCTGTTTCCGGTGGATTACTTCACAAAATGTACCGGGTGGAAACAACCTGTGGCATCTACGCCATTAAGGTGCTGAATCCGGAAATCATGCAGCGCACGGAAGCATTACAGAACATGATAAATTCGGAAAAGGTGTCCCATGCGTTGGAAAAGGTTGTTCCGTTGGTGGCGGCAAAGAAATTTGACGGAGCACATGTAGTAGAACATGACGGCAGTTGGTTTATGGTGTTTGACTGGCTGGAAGGGGCATCGGTATTTGCACCGGAAATTACGGTGGAGCATTGTGCAAAAATCGGAGAATTGCTTGGAAAAATCCATGCCGCTGATGTGGAAGTTGAAGGAATGGAGCCTGAGACGGAAGTGCGTGATGTTTTTGAGTGGGAGTATCTTTGCAAGGCAATGACGTGTGGGGAACAAGGAGAATTTTCTGCTTTAAAGGCCTTTTTACCGGAGCTTTTGGCACTGGATGCGGAGGTTGTTCATGCACTAAAAATCTCTTCCTCCCACAAGGTAATCAGTCACCGGGATTTGGATCCGAAAAATGTAATGTGGCAGGGAAATCAGCCTTACATCATTGACTGGGAGGCAGCGGGCTGTGTGAACCCGTTCCAGGAGCTGATAGAAGTATTCAATTACTGGATTACGGAAGTTGACGGCAGATATAATTTTGAAAAATTGGAAGCGCTGATGGACGTATATAGAGCTTATAAAGAAATCAGATTTGTAGACTGGGATACGGTGCTGTTACGAAGCTTCGACGGAATTCTCGGCTGGCTGGAATACAATATGCGCCGTGCGGCAGGAATGCTTGAAAATGACGAGGCAGACAGGGAAGAAGGCAAAAAACAGGTGGAAGGCACTATCGCGGAGATTAAGAATCAGCGGGCGCAGATGGCAGAACTTAGGAGATGGCTATATGAACATAGATAAAATTTTCCGGGAGGAAGATTTGTTTCCCCGGGAGTTTACACGTTATGAAGAAAGAGACTACGGCATGCTGTTTTACGATGAATCCAACAAGGATTCCTACGACAGTAATCACGCCGTGATTTTTAAAGATAAGATAACCGATTTGGATGCGGTGCTCGCAGACGTTGAGGCATTTTACCGGAGTAAGGGGCAAAATCCGATTATTTATCAGGCAACTGATGATGAAGGATATTTTTCAGGGCATAAAGATATTTTTGAAAAACACGAATTCAAAACCTGGGAAGAGGAGATACGGTTCATGGTGCCGGTGGAGGAAAATCATCTGGTGACTAATCCGGAGATTTCGGTAAAACGGGTTACAAAGTGGGAAGATACCTTTGCCTTAGAAATCTTTGAAAAAGCCGGGGAACCGTGGGAAATCGGTGTGGCAAAGAAGATGATACAAAATCCCAATACCATGTTCTTTGTGGCATATTATAAGGGTCAGCCGGTAGGCATGACCTATGTCCACGTGCGTGACAGTGTGTGCCGTTATGATTATATATTGGTGTCTAAGGAATACCGCCGTATCGGTGTGGCAAGAGCATTGATGAATGCTCTAGTGGAGTACTGCAAGGAGCAGGGAATTGAAAACTGTTACCTTTGGCCGGCGGGGGAGGAAGCACAGAGAATTTATCTGGAGGCAGGATTCAAAACAGTAGCAGTTAAGAAAGCCGGACGGGCAACGATGGAGGAATAATGTTAGAATATAAAGAATTTGGCAGCAGCCGGTTAGAAGAAATTAAGGAAATTTATAAGGAGCAGGGATGGACTGCTTATTTGAATGATGATGAGAAATTAAAACGGGCCTACGATAACTCTCTTTATGTGTACGGAATTTTTGATGAGGAGAAGTTGATTGGTTTTGTGCGTTGTGTTGGTGACGGAGAGCATATTGTAGTCGTTGAGGATTTGGTGATTAAGACGGAGTATCAGCGGCAGGGACTAGGCACAAAATTACTTCAGCATGTATTTGAGAAATACGCAGATGTGCGGATGCTGTCATTGTATACGGACAAGGCAGATGTAAAGGCCAACAGCTTTTACCGTAAGATAGGTATGCGTCTGGTGGAAGAGATGGGAGCTGTTTCTTATATCCGTTAAAATCGGTCAATATTTTCTTCTTGTCATAGCTTTGTTAATCTGCTACAATAAAGCGATAAAGAAGTGGCGACAAAAAGATTGATATCAACAAAACTATCCGTTTGAGAGGAAGCCCAAGTGAAACTAAAAGATTTCTTAAATGATAATATCCTGCTGATGGATGGTGCCATGGGTACCTATTACCAGCAGCTACAGGAGCATAAAGAGGATATTGCGGAACTGGCCACAATTTCGCAACCGGAAGTGATTCTGAACATCCACAAAGAGTATCTGGCAGCAGGCGCGGACATTATCCGCACCAATACCTTTGCGGTGAATTCTGCTGTTCTGCCGCAGATGGGTAACACAGAAAGAGAAAATTTGCTCCGTCAGGCATGCCGTATTGCAAAGCAGGCAGTGGCAGAGGAGAAAGAACGTACCGGCAGAGATTGCTTTGCAGCAGCGGACATCGGGCCAATCGCCGGTGGAGGAGAACGGACAGCGGAAGAAATTCTTTCGGAATATTACCGGATTTGTGATGTTTTCCTGGACGAAGGCATGGATATTTTCTGGCTGGAAACCTTTTCTTCCATGGAGTTTGTGCCGGAAATTCTTGCGTACATAAAAGAAAAGGCAGAGGATAGTTTTTGCTCTGTCAGCTTTTGTATTAATAAAAACGGATTTACCACCGCCGGTCAAAAGGCAGAGCGTCTTTTATTTTCGGAGGGTTTACAGCCGGCGGATGCCATCGGTTTTAACTGCGGTATCGGTTCCGTACATATGAAATCCGTACTTGAAAAGTGTAAACTGCCAAAGGATGTTTTTTTGCTGGCGGCACCAAATGCAGGTTATGCGGAAACCTTCTCCAGCCGTGCGGTATTTTTAAACAGTGCCGGATATTTCGGCGATAACATGGTGGAAATAGCAGGGCTTGGCGCAGATATTGTCGGTGGCTGCTGTGGCACCATGCCGTCCTTTATCCGGGAGATGCGAAAGAAGATTCCCGGAAAGAAGACTGTGGAGCGGATTTCAAAGGAAGAATATGAAAAACTGTTGGAAGAGGCGAAAAAGCCGGTAGGTATTAGAGAAACACAAGGCAGTGAAAACGGTTTGCCGGCAGAAATGCAGAATAAGTTAAAAGACAAGCTTCTCCGTGGCGAAAAAGTCATTGCAGTGGAGCTGGACCCTCCGTACAATGCGGACGGCGAGAAGCTTCTTGCTTGTGCAAAAACACTTTCTAAGTATCCGGTGGATGTGCTCACCTTTGCGGATTCTCCAATGGGGCGGAGCCGGGCGGATTCTACGCTGACAGCGCTTCATATCAGCGGTCAGACCGGAATGCAGGTAATTCCTCACGTGTGTTGCCGTGACCGTAATGTGATTGCCATGCGCTCTCTTTTGCTGGGAGCACATATGAATGGGCTGAGAAATCTTTTGATTGTTACCGGAGACCCGGTGCCGGGAGATGACAGAAAGACAGTCACCGGTGTGTTTGATTATAACTCCATCCGGTTTATGAACTATGTGACGGAAATGAATAAAGAATTGTTTCCGGAGGATGGCTTCTTCTTTGGCGGGGCGTTAAACTATAACTTTCCGAACGGGGAAAAGGTGGCGGAACGTATGGAAAAGAAGATGGCAGCAGGGTGCTCGTTTTTCCTGTCCCAGCCGGTATTTTCTGATGAGGATATAGAGCGGATTAAATGGCTGAAAGAGCGTACGGGAGCAAAGATTCTTGCGGGAATTCTTCCGCCGGTAAGTTTAAAAAATGCCAGCTTTATCCGGAATGAAATGGCGGGGATGAATGTGCCGGATGAGGTGCTTGCCATGTACCGGGCCGACATGACCAGAGAAGAGGGCGAGATTGCCGGTGCTGAAATCGCAAAGGGTTTGATGAAAAAGCTGGATCCTTTTGTGGATGGCTATTATTTTATGCTTCCGTTTAACCGGGTCAGCCTGATGGAACGGATTTTATGTGAATAAACGGTTTTATGCCGATTTAGTGAAAGAATAAGGGTGAAGAGAATGACAAAGCGTGAGTTTAGAAATTTGTGTGAAAAAAGAATTCTTTTATTGGACGGTGCCACCGGTACCAATTTGCAAAAGGCGGGAATGCCGACAGGAGTTTGTCCGGAACAGTGGATTTTGGAAAATAAGGATGAGGCAAAGAAGCTTCAAATGGCGTTTTTGGATGCGGGCACAGATATTTTATATGCACCGACCTTCAGCGCCAACCGTATTAAATTAGCGGAATACGGATTACAGGATAAACTTGTGCAGATGAACCGCGAATTGGTGCAGTTGTCTAAAGAAACGGTGGCAGAGTATGAAGAAAAGAAGCGCTGCAATGTGGGCAGACATTTTATTGCCGGCGACCTTACTATGACAGGTGAGCTGTTATATCCGATAGGTAAACTTCAGTTTGAGGAACTGGTAGATATTTATAAGGAGCAGGTTGGTGTACTGGTTGATGCAGGTGTGGATTTATTTGTAGTAGAAACCATGATGAGTCTGCAGGAGTGTCGTGCGGCGGTACTTGCAGTGAAAGAAACCTGTGATTTGCCGGTAATGGTAACATTAACTTTTGCCGGAGATAATAAGACAATGTACGGCACTACTCCGGAAGCGGCTATGGTTGTACTGCAGGCCCTTGGAGCAGATGCTGTAGGTGTAAATTGTTCTGCAGGACCGGAAACCATGGTGCCGATTATTAAGCGTATGGCAGCGGTTGCCGAGATTCCGGTAATAGCAAAACCAAATGCGGGAATGCCGGAGCTTTCCGACGGAAAAACCGTATATAAAATGACCCCTGCAGAGTATGCAAAGCATATGGAGGCATTAGTGGATGCCGGTGCAGGTATTGTTGGAGGCTGCTGTGGTTCTGAGCCGGCACATATTGCTGCAGTGGCAGATATGATTAAGAGAAAAAAGCCATGCGGTGCACAGCCACATAAAGCAATTTTGGCAACCGAACGGGAAATATTCCCGATTGAACTTGATGGGCAGTTCCGCATTATCGGTGAGAGAATCAATCCTACAGGAAAGAAGGCGCTGCAGGCTGAACTTCGGGAAGGTAAAATGGACTTAGTACTTCAGTATGCGAGAGAACAGGAAGAAGCAGGAGCATATATCCTGGATGTTAATGCCGGAATGCCGGGGATTGATGAAAAGGAACGCTTGCTTCAGATTATCTATGAGGTAACCCAGAATTCCTCCTTGCCGCTGGCGATTGATTCCAGTCATGTGGATGTAATCGAAGAGGCACTGAGGATTTATCCGGGACGTGCTCTGGTAAATTCTGTTTCCTGTGAGAAAGAGAAAATGGAGAAGCTGCTTCCGATTGTAAAGAAATACGGAGCGATGTTTATTTTGCTTCCGCTTTCGGAAAACGGTCTGCCAAAGGATCAGTTTGAAAAACGCAGATTTATCCACATGGTTATGACAGAGGCTTTAAAAGAAGGTCTGCAGAAAGAGGATATTATTGTAGACGGCTTGGTAAATACCATTGGTGCCGGCAAAAACGCAGCACTGGAAACACTGGCAACCATCCGTTATTGTAAAGAAGATTTAGGTCTGGCTACCAGCATCGGACTTTCCAACATTTCCTTTGGATTACCGGCAAGAAGTTATGTAAATACGGCATTTCTAACTATGGCAATCGGCAACGGTCTTACTATGGCGATTGCAAATCCTTGTCAGAAGATGACTATGCAGTTTATGCTGGCATCTGATTTGCTGATGGGTAAAGAAGGGGCAGATCTTGCTTTTATTGAAGCTTCCGAAGATATGGCAGCTCCGTCAGGAAGTACAAATCAGAGCGCGACAGTGCCGGGCGAAGTGCCTGCAACTAAGACGGCAAAAGATGAGGCGCAAGGAACTGCGCTGTTTCGGGCTGTGCTGAAAGGTAACAAAAGAAATGTTCTGGGATTGACAGAAAATACATTGGCAGATTCTGCTTATGGCGCAGAAAGAACAGAACGAGCAAATAGAATATTAAATGAAGATTTAATTCCTGCAATCAATAAGGTGGGTGAGCTGTTTGAACAGAAGAAGTATTTTCTTCCACAGCTGATTGCTTCTGCGGAGACTATGGAGATGGCAATGAAGGAACTGGAGCCGCTGCTTGCTGCCGGTGACGGTGGAAAGCGCGGTAAAGTAATTCTGGCTACAGTAAAGGGAGATATCCACGACATCGGTAAAAACCTGGTTGCCTTGATGCTTAAAAACTATGGTTTTGAAGTAATCGATATGGGTAAAGATGTGGAATCCGAAGCCATTATTGATAAGGCAAAGGAAACAGGTGCCGGTCTGATTGCCCTGTCTGCGCTCATGACTACTACCATGACTCGTATGAAGGAAGTGGTGGAATTAAAGAATGCGGCAGGTCTTTCCGCCAAGATAATTATTGGTGGAGCGGTAACCACAGAGGAGTATGCAAAAGAAATCGGAGCTGACGGTTATGCTAAGGATGCACAGGAAGCGGTGAAAATTGCAATTTCTTTGACGGAATAAGAAAAATGTGATATACTGTAAGGAATAAATGTGTTGGAGAACAAAGGACAATAGAAGGAGAGTTATTTATGGAGTTCAGAACATTAGATAAGTTAGGAATTAAAACCTCATTGCTGGGATTCGGATGCATGCGCTTTCCGACAACTGCAGAAGGAAAAATCGACGAAGTAAGGGCGGAGCAGATGTTAGATGAAGCATATGCTGCAGGTATCAATTATTATGATACCGCTTGGCCGTATCATAATGGTGAAAGTGAACCGTTTGTTGGTAAAGCAATGAAGAAATATCCCCGTGAAAGCTTTTATTTTGCAACAAAGCTTCCATGCTGGGATGTAAAGGTACGTGAAGATGCTACCCGCATTTTCAATCAGCAGTTGGAACACCTGCAGACAGATTATATTGACTTTTACCTGTTACATGCATTAAACAGAGGAAGCTTCAACCAAATGAAGGACCTTGGTGTTATTGACGATATGGTGGAATTAAAGAATCAGGGTAAGATTAAGTATCTTGGGTTCTCTTTCCATGACGGCTACGAGGCGTTTGAAGAAATTCTTACCTACCGCGACTGGGACTTCTGCCAGATTCAGTACAATTACATGGATACTAACGAGCAGGCAGGCGACAAGGGATATGCCCTTTGCGAAAAACTGAATGTGCCAATTATTATTATGGAACCTATCAAGGGTGGTGCGTTAGCCTCCTATGCTCCTGAAGTAGAAGAACTTTTCAAGGCCGTACGCCCTGAAAAAAGTGTTGCTTCCTGGGCATTGCGCTGGGTGGCAAGCAAACCTCAGATAAAGGTTGTTCTCAGTGGCATGTCCACAGAAGAACAGTTGAAGGATAACTTAGAAACCTTCGGAAATTTTGAATCCTTATCAGAAAAAGAATTGGAAACAGTAGAAAATGTTGTTAAAGAAGTTAAATCCAGAATTAAGAATGGATGTACCGCCTGCCGCTATTGCATGCCTTGTCCGTTTGGTGTAAACATTCCAAGAAACTTTCGAATCTGGAATAATTACGGAATGTACAACAATGCAGGTTCTGCAAAATGGAATTATAATAATATGAAAGACGAAGAACGTGCAGATAAATGTATGTCCTGTGGCGCCTGTGAGGATGCCTGTCCTCAAAAACTGCCAATCCGTGAGCATCTGGCACAGGTGGCAGAACTTATGCAGAATTTGAAGTAGAGATAAATGTTTAGATTTGTCAAATCCGGGGTGAAGAAACATGCTTTATAACAAAAAGATTATAGCGCTGTGTCTTGCAAGAATTCAAGATGATGCCAGCAATGAATTTATTACTGCTTTAAATCGGGTAGCTGTGCCGGCTGGTTATAGTATTTTTGTATATAATACCTGTTCTGCGGTCAGCGTAGATTCTTATGAAGGCAGTACCCAGACAGCAATCTATGAATATATGGATTTTGATGTCATAGACGTTGTGATTGTTTATGAGGAAGTATTACGCAACCAGGCGGTAACGGATGCCTTGATTGCAAAGGCAAAAGCAAATGATACACCTGCAATTGTTATCGGAGAACCGCATGAAGGCTGCATAAATATTAAATTTGACCATGAAAATGCTTTTGTCGAAATTGTCCGTCATGTGATTCACGACCATCATCTGACAAAGCTTCATTGCATGGCCGGTATTAAAGGAAATCAGTTTTCCGAATATCGTATCAATGCTTTCCGACGAGTGTTAGAGGAAAACGGTCTTCCATTTGATGAATCTATGGTAAGCTATGGAGATTTCTATTCTGCAGTAGCAGAACGCGAAGCAGAAAAAATTGTGGCATCCGGAAACATTCCGGAGGCAATTCTTTGTGCCAACGACAGAATGGCGTTGGCGGTTTGCGACGTGCTGGATAAACATGGAATCCGGGTCCCGGAGGATGTGGCAGTAACCGGTTTTGACGGAATTCCGGAGATTCAGGTATCCACACCGCGAATTACCTCGGTAATTTGTGATTCCAATGACATTGCAGAAAAGACTTTGGAAATTATACAAAGAATTGACGAATTACAGGGACAGTCCGCAACCTTTTTGGTTCAGCCAAGATTATGTATTGCGGAATCCTGCGGTTGTAATGAAAAGAAAACAAGAACTGCATCAGAATATCTGAATACATTATATAACCGTTTGTACCGCTTTCAGGAGGAAGAACTGGATCTTTCTTTAATTACTGCACAGGTGCAACGCTGTGACTCTTTGGAACAGCTGGCTGTAAAAATAAAGACATCGGTAATTTACGATACCTGTTTCATGGTGGAAAAAGAGTATCTGAATGAAAAAATCAACCCAGTCCAGCAGATGAAGCAAAAAAATGTTAAGGAAAAAGAACTGGTAGTTGTATTTGACAGTGATTTTACCGGTGAGCATTTTGTTCCGTATACGATTTCGCCTAAAGACTTTACGCCGCATCTGGATTATTTGGTGGAGCACGGCAGAGTTATCATTTTTACTTCGCTGTACCATGTGGATGTTCCAATCGGCTATATGTGCGTATTTTTCAGTGAATTAAACAGCAGTAATTATATGAAGATTCCTCAGAATGTCAATGCAATTAATAATGCCCTTGGCGGATACCGGAATCTTCGGCATAAAAATTATCTGATGAACCAGATTGATGAGATGTACCGTATTGATACGCTGACAGGTTTGTACAATCGCCGCGGATTTGAGCGGGAATATAAGCGTCTTCTTGATTCTTTAAAAGAGGGCTGCAGACTTTCCATTGTCCTTGCCGATTTGGACCGTTTAAAGTATATCAATGATAATTACGGCCATAAAGAAGGTGATTTTGCCATTCATGCCGTGGCACAGGCCCTGCGCGAGGTTTGTCCGCAAAATTCCCTGTTTACAAGATTCGGTGGTGACGAAATGCTGGCGGTATGTCCTTGTGTACTGGACGTGGCAGAAACAAAAGCAAAATTCGAGCGTTATTTTGCCAATTTAAATGCAACCGCTGAAAAAGAATATGTAATAGAAGCAAGTACAGGAATTTACATTACAAGTGAAAACGAAGTTCTGGAATTTGAAGAACTGGTAGAAAAGTCAGACTGCCTGATGTACGAAGAAAAGAAAGAAAGAAGTGCAAAAAGAGGCCGCTGAGCTATAGATAAATGACTGGGGTGTCAATATGATTGAAAACAAAAAAATCATTGCCGTTTGTACAGCAAGAATACAAGACAATGCAACAAACGATTATATAACTGCATTAAATGACGTGGTATTCGGTGTCGGTTACGGTGTAATTGTATATAATACCGGAACTGTGTTTAACACGGATAATTGCTATTCAGACCCTCGATTCTATATTTACCGTCTCATGGATTTTTCCGTTATCGATGTAGTTATTATTGTCCAGGAATCTATCCAAAGTGAGGAGGTTATCCGGGCACTCGTTGATGCGGCAAAGGAGCATAATGTTCCGGTTATCATTTACGGAGACCGGAGGGAAGGCTGTATCAATATCAGATTTGATCAGGAAAAGGGTTTCGAAAATGTACTGCGCCATATGATAGAGGTTCATAAAATGACGGACCTTCATTTTATGGCCGGTATCAAAGATAACCCGTTTTCGGACCAGCGTTTGGAAGTTTTTAAAAAGGTAATGCAGGAATACAATCTTCCGGTGGATGACAGCATGATAAGCTATGGTGACTTTTGGTCCGGTCCGGCAGAACGTGAGGCGGAAAAAATAGTTGCTTCCGGAAAGCTTCCGCAGGCAATAATCTGTGCAAATGATAAAATGGCAATTGCTGTGTGCGGCGTTTTAACCCGTAACGATATTAAAATTCCTGAGCAGGTGGCGGTAACCGGCTTTGACGGGGTTTTGGAAATTAACTTCTCCTCTCCAAGAATCACCTCGGCCTGCTGCGAGCCAATGGATATGGCGAAAAAGACATTGGAGATTCTGATAAGAATAGAAGCATTAAAGGGTTCCACAGAAAGCTTTATCGTGCCTGCCAGAATGAATGTGGCGGAATCCTGTGGCTGTAAACAAAAGCAGCCGGTAGATGCTTCCCGATATTTAAATTCGTTAAACGACCGTTTTTATTTATATCAGGATGAAGCTATCCGGTTGTCTTCCATCGTGGCAAATATTCAACGTTGTGATAATGCAAAACAGGTTGTAGAACAGCTGAGACATCAGATGTTTTATGATATGTGCTGTGTCATGGAGAAAGATTTCTTAGATGAAGAAAGAAATCCGGAAGAGTTTTCTATGGATCGGGTAAATGATAAATCACGGGAAATGTTATTGCTCTATGATTTTAATTACGAGGTGGAAAACCAACCATGCAGTATGCCGTTGGATTGGATTATTCCAAGTCTGCAGTATTGCCTGTATACCGGTAGAGTCGTTGTGTTAACGGCGTTGCAGCATCTGGGCGTTCCTACGGGGTATGTGGCGTTCTTTTTTACGCGTCTGGATCATACCCAAGGGTCCCGTATTACACAAATTGTAAATGCTTTGGGGTCTGCCCTGGGTGGTTACCGGAATATGCGATATAAAAATTATCTGATGAGTCAGATTGATGAAATGTCCCGGATTGATACACTAACCGGTATGTATAACCGTCGTGGTTTTGCCCTGGCATATCAAAAACTGTTGGAAACTGTTCGGGATAAGATGCAGTTAACCATAATTTTGGCCGATTTGGACCGTCTGAAGTATATTAATGATACGTTTGGACATAATGAAGGTGATTTTGCTATCCGTGCGGTGGCAAAGGCATTAGAGGCTGTATGTCCGGAAGGTTCTTTATTTAACCGCTTTGGTGGCGATGAAATGTTGGGAGTTTGCCGAGGCAGGCTGAATCCGGAAGACATCCGGGCTGCGTTTACAGAGTATTTCAATGAGTTTAATCAAGCTTCGGAAAAACCATATGAGGTGAGCGCCAGCATCGGTATTTACATTACCGGAGAAAATGAGCTTTTAAGTTTTGCAGACCTGATAGAACGTTCCGACCGCTTGATGTATGAAGAAAAAGAACGTCACAGAAGAAAACAAGCAAATTAATAAAAATACCGCTTTGGCAGGGAATTTGCATCTTAGCCAAAGCGGTCGTTTTTATAATTGTAATAATTCTTTTATGGAAGTAATAACATCCTTGCAGTGATAATTATATCTGGATTTAATTTCGTCTATTGCATTATCCATAGCATATCCGTATTTGACGACATCCAGCATTTCTAAATCGTTGAAATTGTCACCAAACGCAGCGCATTCCCCGGTGCTGATACCAAGCCTGTCAATCAATTCCTGAAGGGCTTTGCCTTTGTTAACACCCGGGGCAACACAGTCTAACCAGGCTTTACCTGAAATGGTGCACTGGGCTTTATCGCTATGGCGGAGTAACAACTCCGGTCCGTGGCCGTCTGCGATTCCGCTTTCTTCAAATACGGAGATTTTGTAGTATGGTTCCGGATGGTCTTCCGGTGTGGCCAAAAGTTTAATGTCATTTTTTACATGGTTTACCATGCGGTCCACAAATCGTTCGCTTTTAGGAATCAGATAGCAGGTTTTTTCACCGGATATCTGAAGTTCGCAGCCCGGTAGGGATAAAATGTCATGACTTATGGCGAGAGCAGCCTCTTTGTCCATAGGATGGCCTGCTATCAGATTGTCCTTGTAAAAGACAAGAGAACCGTTTTCGCAAATAAAGGCCATATGTTTGGAAGCGGAACCGAATAACCGTACAAGATTCGGGTATTGTCTGCCGCTGGCGGCTACAAAAAGTATGCCGTGCTCCGTGGCTAATTTTTCAATAAAAGGAATAACTCCTTCCGGTAGGCTTTGGGCACCGTTCTGTAACAGGGTGCCGTCTAAATCGCTGGCAATCAGTTTTATCATAAGTGGTATCCTCAATCGTTTTTTATTGACAATATATCAGGAAAACAGTACTATGTAAATAGAAGATTTTGTTAACAAAAGAGAAAGGCAGGGCATAATCATGGCAGGTTTACTGTTTAGCAGAGAATTGTATATTGATGTTGTAATAGAAGAATCCCGTTTGGAAGAAATTTTCCTTTATCAGGTAGATTTCAGCCGGGATAAAAGCTTCCGCACCAAGGAATATTTATATAAAAGAGAGGATCCGGAAGCAGTAGAACCTGCTGAGGGAGAAGAAATAACAGAGGAGCAGCTGTTGCCGCCTGATCCGTTGGAATTATTCAGAAACCAGTGGAAACTGTTTTGCAATGACGAGGTTCCTACCGAAGTTTACGCAACAGATGCCGGTGCCGTGGCAGATTATATCTTTGAGCCTTTAACAAAGCAGTATCCGGATTTTACAGACGTTCCTAAATTGAATGCAAGCCGTGAATTTCTTCATGACTGTATCAGTATGGGCCGGGTGATTTCCATGTCTGTATTTGATGAGGAGCAGTATCTTTCCGCCGGAATCCGCAGAAGAATGAAAGAGCGTTACCATGAGTATGTGGACGAGGTCAAAGCAGAGCGTAAGGAGCACATCTTTATCAGTCAGACCATGTCTGAGGAGATGCCGGTGCTTCTGCTTACCATTACCAATGAAGAATTTGGAATTAAGAAGCAGGTAATGTTAAACCGCGCCATGAAAGAAGAAACCCTGGCTGTCCGGTTAAGGGAAATTCTTGCTTTATATCCGGAGGGCGATATTATTGTGGATGCTACCACACCGGAATTGTACCGCCTGTTCCATAATATGAATTTGTTTATGGGAATGGAAAATAAGCGTTTAGTATTTTCTTTAGAGAGTATGCTTTCTGCTCTTGGAAAGAAGCCACCGGTAAAGGATATTGTAAAGACATATGTGCTTTATATCAAAAATCAGGAAGAAATGCGCCAGGGTGCTTTCTTGCCGGAACGTTTATACAGTGTGCATGAGTTTTATCTTCCGGTGCAGCTTTCTTCCGAAAAAGCATGGAGGCAGCAGTTTTTAAAAAATTCTGTCTGGAAGCAGGCGGGCAGAGAAACCTACAATATTACTTTTGAGGATGATTTAAAAGGAAAATTCTTGATTAAATCAGGAAAAGAGCAGTTTGTATTAAAACTTCGGGGAGTTTCCCTTCAGAGATATTTAAAGAAGTATGCAGTACTCCGTATTGATGTAGAAAATTACTGTTATCCGGGTGAAACAGACAGAGAAAGAATCAATGAACTGGCATCCAGCCTGTTTGCGGGAACAGTAACCGGTCCGGATTCCCTGGAAATTAAATTAAAGAACGGAAAGCAGGCATATTCCCTGGCAACCGTTCCGGTAGGAGGCAACGAAAGCCAGCTTTGGTTAAACGGATTATTACAGCTGGGACATAAGAAAAAGAAGTCCGCTAAAAATACGCTGGTATTAACTTCCATGAAAGAAACCATGTATTGTGTGGAAGCCATGGAAACTGAAGACGAAGAACTGATTATCCAAACGGTATTAGTGAAAGATGGTATTTTACGTAAAATTGAGGATGCTCTTGCCAAGGCCATGAAGCCGGAAAATAGTGACCGCCCGGCAGGCAGACTGTTAAAACGTCAGAAGAAGGCAATTAAAGAACTGTTTGAAATGTATCGTTATATGGTTGTTTCTTTTGGCGAAAACTATGAAGCATCCCAAAAGAAAGAGTGCAAATTTACATATGAGCTTACAGAAGAAAAAGCAGGAACATTAGAGGTTACAGAACGCCTGCGGGAGAAATTCGGTTTGTTTTTCTAGTTTGACAAAAATATAACAACAACGTATAATAAAAGGCAGAAAAAATTTGCATAGGTGGATTTTGGTAAATTTTGAGAAGAGGTGTTAAGAATGCAGTCCAAAAGCATATCCATAGCGGTTATTAAGCGTTTGCCACGCTATTACAGATATCTTGGCGAGTTGCTTGCCCATGACGTGGTAAGAATTTCCTCCAAGGAATTAAGTGAAAAAATGGGAGTGACCGCTTCCCAAATCCGTCAGGACTTAAATAATTTCGGAGGATTTGGCCAGCAGGGGTATGGATATCAGGTAGAGTATCTTTACACCGAAATCGGTAAAATTTTAGGTCTTGACCAAAAAAACAACCTGATTATTCTCGGTGCCGGTAATTTAGGTATGGCACTAACCAATTCTACAGGTTTACAGCGCAGAGGCTTTGAGGTTATCGGTATTTTCGATATAAATCCGGAAGTTGTCGGCACTACTGTGCGCGGAATCCCGGTTTCCCACATTGATACCTTAGAGCAGTTCCTGAAAGAAAATCAGGTAGACATTGCGGCACTTACCGTGCCAAAGGCTGTGGCACCAACCCTGGCTGCAAATATTGTAAAATGGGGTATTAAAGCTATTTGGAATTTTGCGCCAACCGACCTTCAACTCCCGGCGGATGTCGTACAGGAGAATGTACATTTAACCGAGAGTTTAATGCGTCTTTCTTACAAGAAAAAGGCTGCAGAAGAGGCAAAGAAATGATTTACGGCATCGGAACTGATTTAATTGAGGTGGAGCGTGTAAAGCGGGCTTACGAAAAAGAGTCGTTCCGAAAAAAAATATATACAGAACAGGAACAACAGTTAATTGCAGAAAATGCCCAAAGAGCGGCCGGGAATTTTGCTGTAAAGGAGTCGGTGGTAAAGGCCTTCGGCACCGGATTCGGTAAAATCTCTGCTATAGATATTGAAGTACTAAGGGAGCCTTCCGGCAAGCCGTATGTGGTGCTTCACGGTCCGGCAAAGGAGCAGGCCGCAGCTGCAGGGATTCTGCAAATTCATGTGTCCATATCCAATACAAAGGAATATGCGATTGGTTATGTGGTTATGGAGGTTTAAAAAGTAAAATGAAATACGCACTTGGTTCGGGTCAGATGAAAGCAATAGACCGGTACACCATAGATAACGTGGGCATTCCGTCCATGGTTCTAATGGAAAAGGCTGCTATGGCGGTGGTGCGTCATACAAAGGAATTGTGTTCCGAAAAGGATACTATTCTGGCAGTCTGTGGGTACGGTAACAATGGTGGCGACGGTATCGCAGCTGCCAGAATTTTATTTATGGAAGGCTACAAGGTAGCAATTTTTATGGTGGGAGAAAGAGACCGTGCCACCAAAGAAACAAAGCAGCAGTTAAAGATTGCAAAAAAAATCGGTGTCCCAATGCTTCGCAAAGTGCAGTGGGAAGAATATACTGTTATTGTTGATGCATTGTTTGGCATTGGATTAACAAGAACTGTTGCAGGAGAATTCCGTAAAGTAGTGGAAGAAATCAATAAAACTAACGCTAAGGTTGTAGCAGTGGATATTCCTTCCGGAGTCAGTGCCGACGACGGCAAAGTACTTGGCATTGCTGTAAATGCAGATGTCACGGTAACCTTTGGCTATCAGAAGGTTGGATGTCTTTTGTTTCCGGGGTCCGAATGTGCGGGCAAAGTATACGTGGAAGACATCGGCTTTGCAATGGGCGGCCTTACAGAAGCTCCTACCAGATTTTATTTTGACGAAGAACCAAAGGCATTGCTTCCGCTCCGTCAGAAAAATTCCAATAAGGGAACTTACGGAAAGGTTTTAGTAATTGCAGGGTCGAAAAACATGTCCGGCGCGGCGTATTTTGCGGCTACGGCAGCGTACCGTATGGGCTCCGGTCTGGTGCGTATATTAACTGCTAATGAAAATCGAGAGATTTTACAGCGGCAGATTCCGGAAGCAATCTTAACAACCTATGAAACTTTGGAGGATGGCATTTCCGAAGCAGATATCGAGGCTATCCGTGAGGCTGTATCCTGGGCAAGTGTAATTGTTCTCGGTCCGGGGCTTGGATTGTCTGCCATGAGTGCTCGAATTGTAAATTATGTTATTTGTGAATGCAAGGTACCTCTTGTGGTGGATGCAGACGGATTAAATATTATTTCCCGTATGATTTCCGAAAAAGTCCCTGTAGAGGAAGGAGTGGAAGGAAGAATCCGCTATCTGGCGAAGCTACTTCCGGCCGAAACCATTCTGACCCCGCATAAAAAGGAATTATCCGTATTAACCGGAATTCCTTTGGCAGATTTAGTGGGTTGCCTTATTGACAGCAGTGCGTCCTGCACGTATAATAATGATTTGATTTATGTAAAAAAAGATGTCAGAACCATTGTCTCCTTCGGCAGTTCCGATTACATCAACGTAAGCGGAAACGACGGCATGGCAACCGCAGGCAGCGGTGACGTGCTGGCAGGCATGATTGCAGGTCTGCTTGCCCAGGGAGAGGCGCCAAAAATGGCAGCTATGTCTGGTTGCTATCTTCATGGTCTGGCAGGAGATGTGGCAGCAAAAAAGAAAGGCGCCCGCTCCATGTTGGCCAGTGACATCCTGGAGGCAATTCCTGAACTGTTGCAGGATGCCTAATTTACCGGAAAGGAATAATCTATTTTGAAACAAGAGTATTTTCGCGTTTGTGCAAACATTTCCCTGGATGCTATCCGGGATAACATAAAGAGCGGCCGTGCGTTACTTCCCGCCGGCACCAAAATGATGGGTGTGGTAAAGGCGGATGCCTACGGCCATGGGGCAGTACCGGTGGCCCGTGCCATTGAGGACCTGGTGGAGGTGTATGGTGTGTCTATGCCGGAGGAAGGCGTGGAACTGCGTAAGGCAGGGCTTACCAAGCCGATTGTCATCCTTGGCTATACTGCACCGGAAATGGCAGAATTGGCTATCCGTTACGATATTACCATGGCGGTGTTCCAGTCAGAAATTGCAGAAAAGTATAATGAAATCGCAAAGAAATTAAATAAAACTGCAAAGGTGCATATTAAATTGGATACCGGCATGAGCCGTATCGGTTATGCCTGCTGTGGGGAAAGCCTTGCAGATATTGAAAAAATCGCTAAGCTTTCCAACGTGGAAATCCTGGGAATGTTTACCCATTTTTCCAAGGCAGATGAAACCGATAAAACCTTTGCAAAAAATCAGTTAAAGAAATATATGGATTTTGCGGAGGCACTGGAGGCAAGAGGAATTATCATTCCTTGCAAGCATGTGTGTAACAGTGCCGGAATTATTGATATTCCGGAGGGAGATCTGGATATGGTCCGCTTTGGCGTCACCATGTATGGTATGTACCCTACGGATGAGGTTACCAAAGACCGTATGCCTGTGGTTCCGGCCATGGAAGTAAAAACCCATATTGCATATATTAAAACATTACCTGCGGGAGTAGGTATCAGCTACAGCGGCACTTATGTAACAGAAAAGGAAACCAGGGTAGCAACCCTTTCCGTAGGCTATGGCGACGGTTATCCAAGGGGGCTTTCCAATGCAGGCCGCGTGTTGATTCACGGAAAATCCGCCCCGATTCTCGGCCGCATCTGTATGGACCAGTGTATGGTGGACGTAACGGATATTCCGGAGGCAAAGCAGGGTGACGTGGTAACGTTACTCGGCAGAGACGGTGATGATTTCATTTCCGCAGAAGAAATCGGTGCTACCGTAGGTAACTCCTTCCATTACGAAGTGGTATGCGATATCAGCAAACGTGTTCCGCGCATTTACTACCGTGACGGAAAAATTGTCGAAATAGTAAGTTTTCTTCCGAGAGAATAGCCGGTAAAACACTGAAAGAAACAGAATACGTGAGGAAAAAGCAGGAAATACTAGGAACATCAGCAGGCTGCTAGAACCAAAAACGGAGCGTGAATTTCAGTGGTTATTCGAAGAGGAGATATTTATTATGCGGATTTAAGACCGGTGATTGGGTCGGAACAGGGCGGTATCCGGCCGGTGCTCGTTGTACAAAATGACGTAGGAAACCGGCACAGCCCAACGGTGATTGTGGCAGCAATCACAAGCAAAATGCATAAGGCAAAGCTGCCAACCCATATTGAATTATCAAAAAGATATGGAATCGAAAAAGATTCTGTGATATTATTAGAGCAGGTCCGGACAATTGATAAATCAAGACTCCGGGAAAAAGTTTGTCATCTTGACCAGGAGATTCTGTCAAGCGTGAATCAGGCGTTACTCATCAGTTTTGCGCTGGATACATAATCCTGGGGATTTTACGAAAAGTGAGCAAAAACAAAGGAGGATTATTTTTATGGACGGTCTCCCCATATGTGGAGTGATATGGCTGGTTAGTTTAGTAATTTTAAATGCAATCGTAGAGGCAATGGTAACAGCCTTTGAAAATGTCAGTGAAGCAGCTGTGGAAAAACGGCTGGAGGAAGGCGATGCAAAAGCAAAGAGGGTAATTTCTTTGTTGGAACGCCATCGCCGCTACATAACCGTAACGGATTTACTGCGTTTAATAACAGTTTCCGGCATGGCAGTGGTGTACTATGTGTATTTTCTGCCGTATTTCAAGGAACTTTTGCAGAAAGCTTTCGGGGAATCAGGTCATGCGGTTTTAACTGTGGTGGCCCTTGTGCTGATAACTCTGCTGACAGTAATGCTTATTGAGCTTTTGGCTATTAAGCTTCCTAAAAAGTTAGCCTTTAAGCATGCCGAGGTTTTTTCCTTTGCACTGGCCGGATTGCTTAGATTATTTATAACTGTCTTAAATCCTATTGCATGGCTGATTGAGACGATTACCATAGGAATTTTAAAATTATTTCATATTAAAGCTTCCGAGTTAGAAGAAGTAGTAACCGAAGAAGACATTATTTCCACCGTGGAAGAAGCCGGAGAAAGCGGCGTTTTGGATACTGACGAAGTGGAAATGATTCAAAACATCTTCGAATTTGATGACAAAGAAGTAAAAGATATCATGACCCACCGCACCGGTATGGTTGCCGTGGATGCCGACTGGAACCTGGAAGAAGCCATGAAGTTCATGCTAAATGAAATTTATTCCAGATTTCCGGTTTACGAAGAGTCGGTGGAAAACATCATCGGTATTGTGCATTTAAAGGATGCGTTAAAGGTATATATGTCCGGCAATGCGGCAAAAATGAAGCAGCGCAAAGTTCGCAGCATCACCAGAAAACCGTTTTTTGTACCGGATACCCAGGGCATTGACGTACTGCTTGAAAACATGCAGAAAAAGAAGTTCCATATGGCGCTTGCCATTGATGAATATGGTCAGACAGCAGGTCTGGTTACCTTAGAGGACATCTTGGAAGAAATTGTTGGTGATATTCAGGACGAGTACGACCAGGAAGAAGATGATATGGTTTCCGAAGCTGAAAATGTTTATCTGGTAAAGGGTGTTACCACACTGGCAGATTTGTCCGAAGATATGGGGCATGAGATTACCAGTGAAGACTTTGAAACCCTCAACGGTCTTATTGTTTCCGCACTTGGACATATTCCAACCGAGGGCGAGCAGTTTACTATGACCTATCAGGGCTGTCAGATTGATATCGTGGAAGTAAAGAATAAGATGGTTACTTTGGCAAGAGTGACCGTGCTTCCGGAGGAAGAAGCTTCTGAGGAAGTGGAAGAATAATTAGATAGATTATATTACGGGGCATGAAGCAATTCATGCCCTGATTTATAGGAGAAGTTATGAAAATTACAGTTTTATGTGTAGGAAAAATTAAAGAAAAATACTTCACCGGTGCCATCGAGGAATATTCCAAGCGTTTATCCAGATATTGTAAACTGGAAATTATCGAAGTAGCAGACGAAAAGACGCCGGACGGCGCCTCTGAAGCACTGGAAGAGCAGATAAAGCAAAAGGAAGCAGAGCGCTTGATGAAATATATCCCGGATGATGCATATGTCTGCGTGTTGGCTATTTTAGGAAAGCAGCTTACTTCAGAGGAATTGTCTGATAAAATCAATGAGCTCGGCGTACGTGGTACCAGTCATATTGTATTTGTCATTGGAGGGTCTTTGGGACTTGCGGAGTGTGTAAATAAAAGGGCAGATTTCCTGCTCAGCTTTTCTAGAATGACATTCCCGCATCAGCTCATGAGAGTGGTGTTGCTGGAGCAAATCTACAGAAGTTACCGGATTATGATGGGTGAACCGTATCATAAATAAAAATTAGGTGTGTCTATCTTATAGGCACACCTAATTATGCATTATACAACATTTTGAAAAACAAGTCTATACTTTTTTATAAAAAATGTTAAAATTGTTTTCGTAGCAAAGAAACAGTGTAGGGATGAGCACGAAAAGCAACCAAGAGAAGGAGAACAGCCAAATGAAGGTATTCGGTACTAGCAGGGAAGTGGAAGAACAGCAGCTAAAGAAAATACTGGCAGTGGCACAGGACAACCTGGATCGGGCGGAAGGGCACCAGAAGGGATTGTCGGAGCAGTTGCAGGATATGTTGGAATCTTACAACACCAAAGACAAAGAAGTGCTCGCCCTATGGCACAATACGGAAGCCTTGTTTCAGGAAAGCAAGCGGGATTTACTCCGCTGCATCAAGGCACGTAAAAAGCCGTACTTTGGAAGAATTGATTTTAAGGATGCAGGTGTTTCGGAATCGGAATCCTATTATGTAGGCCGTGTGGGCATTTCGCCGGACGGGGTGGAGCAGCTGGTCATTGACTGGCGGGCGCCCATGGCATCGGTGTATTATGAAAACGCCTTGGGCAATTGTACATACGAAGTAAAGGATACGGTAGAAAACGAGACCAAAGTCCATGAAATTGATTTGCTCCGGAAGCGTACCTACGAAATTGAAAATGACAAGCTGGTAGACTTTTTTGACTCGGACGTGGTGGCAAACGATGAGCTTCTTACCAAATGTCTGGCAAAGAGCAAAAAGGCGGTACTGGGTGAAATTATCGGTACTATCCAAAAGGAGCAGAACGCTATTATCCGCAGGTCTCCAAGAACGAATTTGATTGTACAGGGCGTGGCCGGTTCCGGAAAAACAACCGTGGCTATGCACCGTATTTCCTATATTTTGTACAACTATGAACAATTCCGTCCGGTGGATTTTTACATCGTGGGAAGTAACCGCATCTTGTTAAATTACATTACCGGAGTATTGCCGGAGTTGGATGTATACGGCGTTTCCCAGATGACCATGGAGCAGTTGTTTGTCCGCCTGCTTTATGAGGATTGGGATGATAAAAAATACAGCATTGTTCCTACGGACGAAACCAACAAAGCAGCGTACCGGAAGGGCGAATATGCATGGTTCCACGATTTGGAAGCCTTCTGTGCGGAATATGAAAAAAAGACAATTCCGGCAAATTCTGTGATAATCGGAAAAACCAAGGCAGTTCTTTTAGAGCAGAAATCCATAGAAAATTATATAAAGAACAACCCACAGATGTCCGTGCAGGCCAAAATCAACGGCCTGAACGAATGGCTGATGGGCAGGCTGGAAAACGAACTGACCGGAAAGTCGGTATCCTACACACCGGAAGAAAAAAAAGAGCTGAACAGAACCTGCAAGGTTCACTTCGGCAGGGATGAGTGGAAGGGTTCCTTGTTTGACGTATACGAAGAATTTCTAGAAGACCAGAGGACAAAGGACAGTCAGATATTTGTGGAACCCGGAAAATATGATGTGTATGATTTGGCGGCGCTGGCGTATCTTTACAAGAGGATTAAGGAAATCGATCCAATCCGGGAAGCGTCCCATGTCATCATTGATGAGGCTCAGGATTTCGGCATGATGGTTTACGGTTCCCTGGCATACTGCCTCAGAGGTTGTACCTACACCATTATGGGTGACGTTTCCCAGAACATACATTACGGCTATGGTTTAAATGACTGGGAGGATTTGCGCAAACTGATTCTTACCGGCGATTACGACAACTTCGGTATTCTAAAAAAGAGCTACCGTAACACCGTAGAAATATCGGAATTTGCCACAGAAATTCTGCGACACGGTAACTTCTCCATTTATCCGGCAGAACCGATTCTTCGTCACGGAAACCCGGTAAGCACCAAGGGTTATGATACGGAAGAAGACATGAACCGTGCGGTGATAGAAACAATCGAAGGCTGGAAAAAGGAAGGCCATGAAACTATTGCGGTTATTTGTGCTGATGCAAAAGAAGCGGAGCAGGTAACCAAAATGCTTGGCGAAAAGATAGAGGTGGCGGATAGTAATCCGGAAACTGCAGTATTTGACGAAGGTGTTATGGTGCTTCCGGTGGAATATACCAAGGGTCTGGAATTTGATGCGGTGCTTTTGTATCATCCGTCAAAGGAACATTATCCGATGGAAGACCAGTACGTAAAGCTTCTGTATGTGGCAGCCACCAGAGCATTACACGAATTGGCAGTGGTGCATTTGAATGATTTAACAGACCTGATTGCCACACCGGTATCGGAGGAAAAGAAACTGCAGTCGCTGGAAAGTGCAAAGGATACCCTGCGTGCGGCGGCGCCAAGAGTGATTTATAAGGTGACCGAAGAAGAAAAGCAGGATGAACTGGCAAAGTTCCTGGAGCGTACCACCAAGCGGTACGGGCTGAACCAGCCAAAACCGGAGGTACAGAAAGCACAGGCGAAAGTGGCTGCAACACCGGCACAAAGGACGCCGGAAAAAACAACAGTGACGCCGGCACCTGTTAAAAAAGCACCGGGTCCGGAACCCGAGGCAGAACTTAACACTTCCCCATATCAGTTTGCTTCCGTGGTGGAAACAGAAAAACTGACGCCAAAGGGACACAGCAGGGCGGACTGTAGTGTGCGCTGGGTCAAGAAGTCCAAGGACTTTGTGGAGTTTGTGAGCAATTACGGAATCTTACGGGTAACACCGGTTACGGATGAGATTGTGCGGGTACAGTTTGTCAGAGGGCAGGCAGATACATTTTCGACCGGAAAATGGAACTATACCGGTGAGAAAATATCCCGGTTTGTTACCAGGGAAAATCCGAGCATGTTTGAAATTATCACGAAAAAGCTCATCATCCGCATGGAGAAAAAGAGCGGAGCACTCAGTTTCCTGGATACGAAGGGAGCACTTTTGTTCAAGGAATCGGTCAAGGAACCCCATCAGATAGAGCCGGAGGTTTCAAAGACCTGGAATTATTTTGAATGGCCAAAGAGTGAAAAAATATCTGCAAAGGGAATCCTCGACGAGGATTTGGAAGAGGTAAACGGAAAAGCCCGCTATATTTCCATCGGCGGAAAGAAAAAGAGAATGCCGCTGCTGCTTTCCGGAAAGGGATACGGTATTTCGGTTTCTGCGGAGGATACCGCCTACTTTTGCGGTGTGGGAGTGTATGGACAGTACATTTGCACGGAAAAAGAAACGCAGATAGACTACTTTATATTATTTGCCGGGAACAATGAAAAGAATCTGAAATTATACAAGCAATTTAAATAAGCGTAGCAGGAAGCAGCTTTCCAAAAAGAAACCAGCTATGTACTTGTGGGGTACATAGCTGGTTTTTATGTAATACAATCAGTTTTATTCGCCCTCCAATACGGCAAGCATTAAAATACCAACGATAATGATGCCGATAAACAGGTACTGTTTCTTTGTCAGCTTTTCTTTTAAGAAAATTCTGGAAAGAAGTAAAGAGACAACACATACACAGGAGAGGATTGGTGCGGCAATGGCGCCGTTTCCGCTCATGGCGTATACATAAGTGAGCTGACCTGCCGTTTCGCAAACAGCGGCAATGGCTTTGTCCTTCTGCTTTGGAAGTTCAAACGGAACGCGTTTCAGCTTCATGAAAATAAATAAAATTAAACCAACAATGGCAAAGGTTAATTCATAGGAAATATTTGCCACAAGTTCGATATTTTCTTCTGTGATACCAATCAGTGGACTTGTTTCCATCTCAAGGAAGAAGATATCAAGGAAGCTTCCCAAAGCATCAATGAATGCATAGCAGAACGGCATTAAAAATGCAACAATTGCTAGCCGCTTGCCAAGTCTTTTCTTTCTGTCTACATCGGCACTGCCTTCGGTGTAGCTGACGCCGATAATACCCACTAACATGATTCCGATGGCAACCCAAACCAAAGGTGCAATAGTTTCGCCGAGGAAAATAACACACAAAAGGGAACACATGGCTCCGGCGGTGTTTTCAATCGGGTCTGCTAAGGATTCCTCAATAAAGCGGATTCCAAAGAAGGAGCAGGCCATGGATAAGATATAGCACAAAGAAACCGGCAGGTAAGCAATGAGGTTCATTGGGTTATAGTTGATATCAGAGGTCAGCAATGTAAGTAGTGCGTGAATTCCCATTACTGCACCAACCAATACGCATACTCTTAAATGATCATACTTTCTTTCTTCGTGGGAGCCTTTTTTGTAGAATAATTCGGCCGCACCCCATAACAATGTTGTTACAAGTGTAAAAACAAGCCACATAAAATTTATATCCTCCTGTGTTAAGCTTTTGTATTATATTTCGTCTGTTCATTATACCATAAAGTTTTGATGAATCAAGAAATATTTTTTGTTTTTTTGCCATATATAGTGTATAATTTACTCCATGACAAAGATGAGATTCGGAAGGAGAGGAATAGCTTTATGGAATTAAAAGAAGTGTTATTAAAGCGTAGAAGTGTAAGAAAATTTACCGACGAGCCGGTTTCGGAGGAGATGGTAGAAGAGCTTCTTCATGCGGCCATGAGCGGTCCAAGTGCATGCAATCGGAGACCATGGGATTTTTATGTTATCACAAATGAAGAAATATTAGAGAAGTTAAAAGGTGCATCCCGATTTACAAAATTTAATTCCAAGTTGGCGATTGTTGTATGCGGCAATTTGGGCAGAGCCCTGCCGGTTCAGCTGGCGCCTTACTGGATTCAGGACTGTAGTGCGGCAACAGAAAACATTTTGCTTCGTGTTACCGATTTAGGTCTGGGTGCCGTGTGGTGTGGTATTCATCCGCAAAAGCGGGCAGAGAAAAAGGTGGCAGAATTATTAGAACTGAAGGCAACCCAGATTCCGTTAAATATCATCTTCGTCGGACACCCGGCGGAAGAACCGGAAGCCAGGGACCAGTACGAGGAGAAATGCGTACACTATGTGCGGTAAATTCAAAATTGTATTGACAACTTCATCAAACGGTGGTATTATCACCACAATAACATAAGAAAAGCGTTGACGGAAACAAGTAGTTTACCGGAAAGCATCCAGAGAGAGCAGCATTTGGTGGAAGTTGCTTATGCGGAACGTAGACGAAAACCATTCCAGAGCTGTAACGCCCAATGTCAGTAAGTGTTACCGTATGCCTGCGTTAAAGGATAGGATTTGTTGGAATCTGAAGTGAAAAGTTAAGGTGGAACCGTGCTAAATGCACCCTTAAGACTGTAGTGATATGGTCTTATGGGTGCTTTTCTTGTGTTATTGAAAATATTTCAAAAACAAGGAGGAAATGTAGCATGAAGGTTCTACAAAACAACAACGAAGTAATGGAAGTGAAATTTGAGGAATTGGAAGGGAAAAAGGCATTTTGGCATACGAGTGCCCATGTGCTTGCCCAGGCGGTAAAGCGGTTGTATCCGGAAACGAAATGTGCCATCGGTCCGGCAATTGAAAACGGTTTTTACTATGATTTTGAATTTGATTTCCCGTTTTCTGACGAGCATTTAAGCGCAATCGAAGAGGAGATGAAAAAGATTGTGAAGGAATCCCTTTCTTTGCAGGTAAGTGAAAAGTCGAAGGAAGAAGCCATTGCCTACATGGAAGCGGCAGGGGAGCAGTACAAGCTGGAACTTATCAGAGAACTGGCTGATGACGTGCGTATCAGCTTTTATAAGCAGGGCGAGTACGAGGAGTTCTGTGCAGGTCCGCACATTTCCAATGTGTGCCAGATTAAGGCAATCAAGCTGTTATCTGTGGCCGGTGCTTATTGGCGGGGCGATGAAAAGAATCCGATGTTAACGAGAATTTACGGTATCTCTTTCCCAAAGGCATCCCAGTTGGAGGAATATCTTCGCCTACTGGGGGAAGCAAAGGCAAGAGACCACCGAAAGCTTGGCAAGGAGCTGGGTATCTTTACAATTTTTGACGAAGGTCCGGGTCTTCCGGTGTTTCTGCCAAAGGGCATGGTGTTAAAGAATCTCCTCATTGATTACTGGAGAAAAATTCACCGCAAAGAGGCTTACGTGGAGGTGTCTACGCCGATTATGTTGGAGAGAAGCCTTTGGGAGACGTCCGGTCACTGGGACCACTACAGAGAAACGATGTATTCCCTGCAGGTGGAGGATGAGGATTACGCCATCAAGCCGATGAGCTGTCCGGGCGGCATGCTGGTGTATAAGCTGCAGCCAAGGTCCTACAAGGAGCTGCCAATCCGCATGGCAGAACTTGGTCTGGTGCACCGCAATGAAAAGTCCGGCACGCTGCACGGTCTTATGAGAGTCCGTTCCTTTACGCAGGATGATGCCCACATTTTCATGCGTGAAGACCAGGTGATGGACGAGATTCAGGGCGTGATGAGACTGATTGATAAGGTGTATGCAAAGTTTGGTTTTTCCTATCAAATCGAATTATCCACGAGACCGGAAAATTCCATCGGCAGTGATGAAGAATGGGAGTTGGCAACGAAGGCTCTGGAGCAGGCGGTTATTGGCCTTGGCAAGTCCTATGTGGTAAACGAAGGGGACGGTGCCTTCTACGGACCGAAGCTTGACTTCCATTTAAAGGATTCCCTTGGCAGAACGTGGCAGTGCGGCACGATTCAGTTAGACTTCCAGCTGCCGCAGCGCTTTGGTATTGAGTACATCGGTGCCGACGGCGAAAAGCACCGCCCGATTATGCTGCACCGTGTGGTATTCGGTTCCATTGAGCGCTTTATCGGCATTTTAATTGAGCATTACGCTGGAAAGTTCCCGTCTTGGCTGGCTCCGGTGCAGGTAAAAATTCTTCCGGTTTCGGATAAGTACATGGACTACGCAAAAGAAGTGGCTGAAAAATTGGAAGATGCAGATGTTCGGGCAGAATTAGATTTGCGCAATGAAAAGCTTGGCTACAAAATCCGCGAAGCACGTATGGATAAGGTGCCGTTTATGGTAATCGTGGGCGAGAATGAGCAGAAGAACGGTTCTGTTTCCGTACGGCAGAGAGATGGTGAGCTTGATAAGCAGGAGCTTGGAGAGATGAGTTTGGAGCAGTTGGTGGAGCTGGTGAGAAGATAAGGTGAAAGGAGATTTCACATGAAGAAAGATAAGTTTATTACGGTCATGGCAGTTTTAGATGACCAAACACAGGAAATCATGGAGAGCATAGCAAGGGACATGTTGACGAAGTATGGTCCGGATTTAAAGACGAAGGGTATTCCGTACCATATCAGCCTGGGAAGCTACGCACCGGAAGATACCGAGATGATTGTGGAGAGAATTAAGCAGGTGGCAAAGGAAACAAAGCCTTTTGAAATTAAGATTCTAGGTATGAATCATTTTGGAAACAAGGTACGGTTTCTGGAACCGGAGTTGTCTGAGGAGCTGATGAACTTGCACATGCATTTTGACTCAGACTACGCCAACGGGTTCCCAGGCTGGATGCCTCATGCTACGGTGTATATTCATGAGGAACCGAGAGAGATTGAGGTATCGGAGGAACTGCAGGCGAAGATAGAATCCGTTAAGACCGCAGAGGTTGTCGGTATTGAGCTGGGTGAGTTCTTTCCGGCAAAGTTTATTGTGAGAGAGATGTTTGGAGAGGAATAGTATTTGCAAAATGCTGTTGCTTATATTGTGTTTATATGATATAATCTAAACAGAAAGAAGCAACCGCCCACAAAGTGGTTAGCCTCGTTTAGTTGACAAAATGCCTACCTTGACTCGGCCAAGTACAAGGGTAGGCATTTTTATTGTAATACAAATAAAACCGGTTGCATATCCTTAAGAGTATGCAACCGGTTTACTTATATGCTTCATCAAAATCCTCATCTTTAATGAACTCGCAAATATCTTCAATATTGCAGTTTAGGATATTGCAAAGTAAGTTAAGGTTATGGGTAGTGATGCTTTGATTGTTTCGCAGCCGCTGTAATAAACTGCGGCTTATTTTGTATTTGGTATAAAGGGCGTATTGAGTTATTCCTTTTTCTTTCATGGTTGCCCAGAGCTTATCGTATTTTATCATGGCGAAATCTACTTTCTATCTTGCTTTTCTTCTATTATTCCCCTATAATAAAAATAATAATAGTGTCTATAAATAGAGATTAACAAAGGAGGAAGAGATGAGTATTTTATTTTCTTTTTTAGTGTTTGCTTTTATCTTGGCGATTCCGGTTTTGGTTTTTGCTTTGATAATTAAGGCAATCAGAAAAAAGCCTCTAAAGAAGACTGCATGGGGAATTGTGGGATGTTTTATTGGAGTTATTGTTTCTGCCATGCTCTTTGGATTCACGGATCCGCAAAGTAATTGCGAGCATGAGTATATTCTTACCGAATCTACCAAGGCAACCTGTGCGGAAGCTGGGAAAAATGTGCATCAGTGCATAAAGTGTGAAAAGAAAATGGAAGAGGTACTACCGATTCTGGAACATGAATGGAAGGAAGCAGATTGTGAAAATCCAAAAATCTGTAAGTTATGTGGTGCGACAGAAGGGGAGAAGGGTGGACACAACTGGATAGCGGCGACTTGTATTACCCCTAAGACATGTCTGATTTGTAATGAAACAGAAGGAAATGTAAAAAATCACACATGGGTAAATGCTACATGTATCACGCCTAAAGTATGTTCCTACTGCGGCTTAGAAGAGGGAGAACCATTAAGCGCAGATAAGTCTCATACTTGGACAGTAGCAACCTGTTCATTGCCAAAGACTTGTAATGTATGCGGGGAAACAGAAGGAACAACACTTTCTCATAATCCGGGGGAATGGGAAATTGTTGACGAAGGAACCAGTGAAGAACAGGGCACTAAGCAGAAAAAATGTATCGTGTGTGGAACTATAATCGAAACAGAGAAATTTGATTCTCCTTCCAAGATGGTAGCAGATACGATAAAACGTGTTATTAAGGAGTTTTCGGGACAAGTAGGAGAAATAGAAATTATTTCTGCGGAAGATTCGGATGGCCTAATTGCAACCTGCGCTATTTGCTGCGAAAACAGCGAACAGGAAGTGAAGAATGTTCTTGCAGAGATAGCAACAGAACTCCAGAAACTGGATGTAAAGACAGAAGCTATTTTTTCTTTTGGCGATGTAAAAGAAGGCTTGGATGGTACCTGCTTAGCCATTGGTTCCATCGATGCAAAAGGCAATTATGAAGTGGCTTCCATGAGCAGTGAATTTAAGACAGAACGCAATGAGTGGATTAAAAGCCAGTTCAGCGCCTGGGACGGAAGTCATACCGTTCTTAAAGACCTGATTAAAGATAACTTAAATGATGAAAAATCGTTCAAACATATTGAGACCACATATATTGATATAGCCTCAGAGGATAAAAGAGATTATGTCAACGGAATTTTGGCAGATGCCGGATACTCCCACAGGGTTGAAGTCGGCGACTTATTTGTAATGACAGAATTTTCTGCAAAGAATGCCTTTAATGCTACAATAAAAAATACGGCCTTTGGTATTGTGGATTATAGTGAAGGGTTAGTAAGGCTGATTGGGATTGAATAGGCTATAGATAACATTTGACACTCAAGGGGAATTGTGCTACAATTCCCCTTGGTAACAAAATAACACAAACTAATAAGAGGTTGAGAACTTGATTATTCGCAGATAAGATTCCACGAAATGCATAGAGACAGAAAGTAATAACCCACCTGTAAAGGAATGGGTGTTTCTTTGTGTGCTCTGATGATATGCATGACAAGTGGGTCTTTTTTATTTGCGTGGGAGGATTCTCAGGCTCTTTTTTCATGCTTTTTTTACAGACTGGAGGGAAAATCCTCTGCCCGCAATCAGTGGGCGGGCATTTTCCTTTGGAAAATAAGGAGGATTAATTATGATAAACGAAACAACACATTTTATTACACATTATCACGACGCAGAAGCGGCTTTGGCAGAGCAGTTTATCACACTTTTGGAGGATAAGTACAAAGGAATTCAAACTGCATTTCAGTTTAAGGAGGCAACACAAAAATATACGTTTCAACTTTGCAACAGCGTGGAGGAGTATATCGAAAAGACCGGAAAGACAAAGGAGGATTATCAGGATTGGATGGTTGGTCATTCCAATGTAGACACTCATACCATTTGCCTGCTTTCTCCGAATGCAAGCGCGGAAGCGGCAAGTCAGGACATGAAAAAGGTGGCGGTTCACGAATTGGTACATATGATGTTTGATGATGCTACCGGTGTGGCAGAAGATGATGCGGAAGTATGGATTGCAGAAGGAATTGCTGTTCTTTATGCGGAGCAGACGGAGTTACAGTATGTCAGTAAAACGGAATATCCGAAGCTTTCCGAATTGGTCGGATTTGATAATTTCGTGGATAACGGCGGGTATGATTATGCCGGGATTTATGTGTGGCACTTTATCGAAAGGTTCGGGTTTGAGAAGTTTTTGGAGGTGTATTGTGGAGAATGCGAGTGGCAGGGATTGATTTATGATGGATTTGAAACTGAAGCGATTCGGGAATTTTCAATGTTACAATTTATGTGTGCAATCTTTAAATCACATGGTGAAAATTCTGAACCGGAACGCCTTTCAGGAGGTTGGACAAACCATGTTTATGCGACAGGAAATTTAGTACTTCGTTTTACGTCCAACTTGGAAAGTGGTCGTCTGCGTCGTGAGACAAAATTGGCAGAATTACTGCCGGAAGCAGCAGGGTATCCGGATATTGTGGACAGCGGAAGAACAGATGGGTATGATTGGGTGCTGTGCGAACGGATTTCCGGAACAAATTTGGAGGATGCGTGGGAAAAACTGTCATGGAAAGAGCGAGCAGATGCGCTGGAACAGCTTTGGAGACGCGTAAAGTATGTGCATACAGTGGCTACGGAAGAAGTAGAGGGATATGTAAATAAATCACTCTGGTATATTACATCGATGGAAAATACTGTGGCAGAAACGGAACTTTTACTTGCAAAAGAGTTAATCAGTGAGGTGCAATGCAATGAAATAAAAAGGTACATAGAACGCTTTGAGGCAGCGATGAAAAAGGCGGAATATGTACCGGTGCATGGGGATTTAACTCCTGCGAATGTCATATGGCAGGAAGGGAAAATAACAGCGTTAATGGATTTTGAGTGTGCTGCAATTGCACCAAAAGAAGCAGATTTAATGATGCTTCTGAATACAGCCTATGAGCGTATGGATTTGCCGGCTGCATTGCCTGATTTTAAAGAGGAACAGCAGTTTCATAATCGTATGCGGGAACTGGTTCAAAAGGAGGCACCTGACTGGGATATCTTGCAGGGCTATCGGATAATTAAGCTGGTGCATCACGTCGTTATGGATATGAACGATGAGGATTTTACATCGGAGCATGAAGAACTGGTTTGTCTGCTTAAACTATTAGAGGATGGCAAGGGAAGACTGGCAAAAGTAATGCAGTAATTGAAAGAAATTTAAGGAAAGGAGGCATCAATATGATTATTTTCACAAGACCGGAAATAGCAACGAAGACAATCATTTTATAAACAATCCGGTAACAAATTTGTGCTACTGGATTGTTGGAACAGGAGACAATATGGCACAAATTGAAATAAAAGATTTGACATTTTATTACGATGATTTTTATCATCCGGTATTTGAACATTTAAACGTAAATTTAGACACAGATTGGAAAATGGCACTGGTGGGAAGAAACGGACGGGGAAAAAGCACACTGTTGAAGCTGCTTTTAGGAAGTCTGACGCCTTCCTCCGGGGAAATAAGGCGAAGCGGTACCGTGTCTTATTTCCCGTACCTTTACGATGCGTCTTTTACTAAGGCAATGGATGTGGTGAAGGAATGTATCGGAGGACTTCGGACACTGGAACTGAAATTACTTAAATTCGAAGAACAATTCAGTAAAGAATATAATAACGAAGCCATCAGCGTCGCCTATTATGAAGTTTTGAACCGCTACCTTGAACTGGACGGTTATGCCATGGAAAGCGGCATTTGCAAAGAATTATCTCAAATGGGACTTTCCGAGGCTCTTTTGGAACAGGACTTTGATACGCTGTCCGGTGGAGAACAGACCTGCATGCTGATTATTGCGTTATTCCTTCGAAAAGATACCTTTGTACTTTTGGATGAGCCCACCAACCATCTGGATGTGGGAAAGAAGGAGCACTTGAAGGAATATCTAAAAAAGAAAAAGGGGTATATCATTGCATCTCATGATACGGAGTTTCTGGATGCGGTGTGCGACCACATTCTTGCCATTAACAAGGCGGACATTTCCATAGAGCAAGGCAGTTATTCCACCTGGCATAACAATATGGAGCTAAAGGAACAGTTTGAACTCAGAACAAAAGAAAAGCTGGAGCATGAAATCAGCCAGCTGGAGTGGCAGTCCAAACAGACAAGAGCCTGGTCCAATATCGGAAACAAGCAGAAATACCCTTTTGCGGGTCATTTTAGGACCAACGGGACCAGAGCCTATATGCGGCAGGCAAAGGCGGCAGAGCAGCACATTCAGGACAATTTGGCAGCGAAAAAGCAACTGCTCCGCAACATGGAGGAAGAACGGAAGTTACATATTACCCAGGAGAAGCCGCAGCGGGACTGCCTGCTTATGGCAGATCATGTAACCTTTTCCTACGAAGGAGCGTCCACGCCTGTATTAGAGGATGTAACCCTGCACATTTATCCGGGCGATAAAATCTGGTTGCGGGGAAAAAACGGTGCCGGAAAAACGACGCTGTTAAAGCTTCTGGCAGGAAGACTTTCAGCACAGGGGATCCGTCGAAGAGGCGGAATATCCATTGCCTATATCACGCAGGAGCCAACAGAACGAAGCGGTGCCGTAAAAGAGGGCCTTCAGGCAGATTACCGCAGATTCAAAGAACTTTGCATGCTCTTTGATGTGCCGCCGGACTTTGAACGTCGTCCGTTGGAAACCTTAAGCAGTGGGGAATTAAAGAAAGTGGACATTGCAAGAAAACTGGCAGAGCATCACCAGATTTTGTTTTTGGATGAGCCCCTAAACTATATGGATGTGCAGTTTAAAGCCCAATTGGAGGCTGCTTTGTCTGAGGAAGAACTGACGCTGGTGTTTGTGGAGCACAATACGGAGTTTGGAGAGCGGGTAGCAAACAGGGTGATAGAGCTGTAGGTTTTTGCAGAAATTCAACCTGCAGTTTCATAAAAGCCAACGGAGCCTCCATTGTGCCTTGTCTTAAAATCTGTTATAGTAAATGCGTAAGGCGCCTTAACATCAAAGTAAGCGAGGAAAAACAAATGACAATCGGAACCAATATTAAGAGATTACGTGTGAACAAGGGAGTTACCCAGGAACAGCTTGGCGAGTCACTTGGCGTGTCCGGACAGGCGGTCAGTAAGTGGGAAAACGAATCTGCGCTACCGGATATTCAGTTTTTGCCAAAGCTGGCGGAGTACTTTGGAATCAGCATTGACGAACTGATGGGATATAAGCTGAATGCGCTGACCTATAAGGAGCAGTTTGTTAAGTTTATGCTTGGCAACGGCATCTTAAAGACCGGTGAGTTCGAACTAAAGCATGGTCAGAAAAAGAACTACTATCTGGATACAGAAAAGTTCACCTCCAATGCGCAGATAGCAAAAATCGGCGAGTATTTTGCCGACTGCATTAGGGAAAACAATCTGGACTTTGATGTGCTGATGGGGCTTGCCTATCATGGCATTGCATTTTCTACAGCCACTGCCTGTGCATTGTTCAACAAATACGGTGTTACGGTGGATTACTGCTTCGACCGGAAGATGGCAGACAGCAAAGGACGTATGATATGCGGTCACACCTTAAAGGATGGAGATAAGGTGGTGCTGGTGGATGACCTGATGAGCACGGGACTTACCATCTGTGAGCGGATTGACCGTTTGAAAGAGCAGGCAGACATTGAGGTGACAGCCCTGGTGGTAATTGCTGACCTGACCAATGAGGAGGCAAGAGCTAAGGGCCTGGGAACCACCATGATAGAAGAAAAGTACGGAACAAAGGTGTACTCCATTATTACGGCGAAGGATATTGAAGGAATGCTGGGACAGTAAAGTATGGAAATATAAAAGAAACGAAGGAACAAAAACATGCAAAACATTACAACAAAACAATTTCAACAATTAACAGACATCAACTTAGTCTGGGACTTCATGGTAGAAGTCTATGATAACCGCTTTGCAAACGGGGTTGCAGCTCCGTTTTTCGAATATGCGTTAATGTCCTCCTGGATGGACAAGAACTATTTATATTTAGACCGTCTTTGGTTTGATGGTGACAAGGTTGTAGCTTTTGTGTTTTACGAAAACCCGGTTACCGGTGTATTCTTTAATCTGCGTCCGGGATACGAAGCATTGGCAGCAGAGATGGTAACTTATACAGAAGAATGCATGCCAAATTTCGGTGAGCAGGAACTGATTCTCTTTGCAGGGCAGGAAGCTTTGAGAAACGAAGTTGAAAAACGGGGCTATAAGGTGGCATGGGAAAATGTAGATTATATCTTTGATTTTACAAAAGGTGATTTGACCTATCCACTGCCGGAAGGGTTTCACTTTGTGGACCCGATAAAGTCTGACCCGGTCAAGGCTTCTGCTTGCATGTGGAAAGGCTTTGACCATGAAGACAAGGGACCATTTGAACATTGGAATGATAAAATTGAGGGTGAGGCTTGGACACCGCAGAGAGCCTATAATGGTGTGGTTGGTCCGACCATGGCGCCTCCGCCGCATTCCACATTTTGGCATAACGTAATTATTGCAGATGAAAAGGACGAATATGTGTGCTTCTCCGGTATGTGGTGGGTGCCGGAAAACAAACTGGCCTACATGGAACCGTTGTGTACTATACCGGAGTACCGTGGCAGAGGTTTGGCAGCAGCGGCGCTTTCCGAACATTGCAGAAGGTTGAAATCGCTGGGTGCCGAGATGATGACCGGCGGCGGAGATGACTTCTATAAGAAAATTGGGTATGAGGACGGAATTCATTGGTTGCATTATAAGAAAAATTAATAAATGTGTGATATTTTCCTTCTTCCATACGTTCATTAAGTGAAGGGCCTTTCAAAAGATTGGAGAATTGTATGGACACAAGAGAGTACGAGCAATTACTAACATTATATTTGAACAGCATATACCGGGTGGCATTAAGCGGTTGCCGCAACAAGGCAGATGCAGAGGATGTGGCGCAAAACACCTTTATCAAGCTGTGGGAGCGGCAGGAGCCTTTTGAGGACTTGGAGCATGCCAGAAAATGGTTAATCCGGGTGGCGGTAAATGAATGTCACAGTTTGTGGCGCACACCGTGGAGAAAGCGCATCTCCTATCTGGAGGAGCTGGCGACGGAGCCAAGCTTTTCCATGAAGGAGCGGAGCGAACTGTATTATGCCGTAAAAGAGCTGCCGGTAAAGTACCGACAGGTAGTGCATCTGTACTATTTTGAAGAATATAGTGTAAAAGAAATTGCAGAGATTATGAAACTCTCGGAAACAGCAGTTCAGACAAGACTTCAGCGTGCAAGGCAGAAACTAAAAGAAACATTGAAGGGAGCATGGAAATGAACGAGGAAAAACAGAACCGGGAATATTATCAGGAAACCTTTCGTGAGGTACATGCCCCGCAAGGTATGGCAGAAAGGCTGATGAATATGGAAGAAGGAAAGAATAAGAAAAAAGCAGGTTCCGTGGCAAAGTGGATTGCCATTGCTGCGGTGGCGGCAGTGGTTTTATTTGCAGGAAGTAACGGTGTTGCTTATGCAACCACCGGCAGCACCTGGGTGGAAAAGCTTTTTACAAAGGACGTTAAATTAGTAGTAGAGGATGACAGAATTTGCATTGTAGATGGCGATACGGTTATTGATGTAACAGAGGAACTGAATAACTATGGTCGTGCAACAGGCAAATATCAAGGCGATGGTGTTGTCATGGAATATGAGGTGGCATATAATAAATTGAAACAGCCTCATTTAGATGTGCGGTATTACTACGAGGATGAAGATTATGAAGGAACCAGAATGAGTCAAATTGTGTTTGGCGTAGCAGGAACTCCAACCCCAACTCCGGAACCATAAATTAGTGTAAAGCAATGAAACACCACCATGTCAGTGTTTGACATGGTGGTGTTTTTGTGTCTTTATGTAATTTACTAAAACCAACCTTCCGGTAACCACTGGCGCTGGTTTTCCAACATATCGTTAAACAGTGCTTCTCCGTCTGCAGGAGCAATGGCGCCCATCTGTGGGTCGTTCATAAAGGTGGAAAGCCCCAGCTTGCGGTCGCAGGTTAATGCGGTACGAAGCATGTTTTCCTGATTTTGTACGTGACGGGAAATTAACGGAAGGATATTTTCAGGAATCTTTCCGGCATGTACCGGCTCGATGCGGTCGTAGCCAAACAGGGCATTGGTTTCTACTACGACACCAAGAGGCAGGTTTTCGATTTGTCCGCGGTTTGGAACATTCACGTTGCTGACCAAATCGCCGAGACCAAGCAGTGCTTTAATGAGTAAGTAGCCTTCTTCGCCAGAGCCCTTTAATGTAATTGGTTCTGCACCGGAAATAAGGTCGTCAGAGCGTTTTAAACGTTCTTTTAAGTCGTTTTCACGCCAGTCCACGGTAGTTAAGCCAAACTGCCATTCTTTCACGGTTTCCGGAGTTTTGGTATACCATGGCGGCATAAATTCTGCCAGGTGGCGGTCACCGGCTGCGGCAATGGCGCCGTAACGGTTGAACAAATCAAATTTTACCCGGTGAGCGCATTCAAAAGAGTTGTTCATCCAGTTTTCGTCCTTGCCCTTGGAGTATCCACCGGCAAATTTTTTAGCAAATTCCGCATAGAGTGGGAATAAGTCCATGCCCTTCCAGGTGGCACGGGTCAGCCAGGTAAAATGATTGATGCCCACAACGGTGGTGTAGATATCCTGGCGCTTTACATTTTCGTCGATGCCTAGTTCCTTCAGCATGGTGCAAAGCAGATGCTGTGTGCCGAATACTTCGTGGCAGCAGCCAAAGGCTTTGATATCAGGGAACACCTCGTATAAGGTGCGGATGCACATGGTCATTGGGTTGGTATAGTTGATAACCCAGGCATTTGGAGCATAGTCGCGGATGGCTTCACCGATTTCCACAAACATCGGAATAGTACGCATGGCGCGCATAAATCCGCCTGGTCCTACGGTGTCACCTACCGGCTGCCAGATGCCTAAGCGTTCCGGAACGTGTACGTCGGAACGCATTTCCTTAAAGGTGGCAGGCAGAATGGAAATAATAACAAAATCTGCACCGGTTAAAGCTTCTTTCAGGCTGTCGGACACTTCGAAGTCCCAGTGGGATTTTGCATCCGGATGGGCAGAGATTTTTTCTCCGATGATTTTATTACGCTGTGCTGCCTCACGGTCGATGTCATAGAGACGGACAGTACCGGAAATCTGTTCGTCGCAGGCAATGTCGGTCATAAAGCCCCAGGCCCAGCCGCGGGAGCCTCCGCCGATGTAAGCTACGGTTAAACCGGAAACCCGGTCACTGTGATGTTGAATCATGTTTCATTCCTCCTGGTTTATAAAGTTTAAAAGGATAGTTCCTCAATATAATTTTTACTGAAAGCCGGATTGTCGGGAAGAGAAAGGTATTCTGCATTCCCGGCAATTGTCTGTGTGCTTTCTTTTAAGGCTTCATCGGTCAGCATGGAAGCGGCGCCCTTTAGTGCGGCATTTCCAAGAATTCTTACTTTGCTACGGAGGGACGCAGGAAACAGGCCGATTCGCAGGGCAGAATCCAAATTTAAGTGTTTTCCGAATCCTCCCGCCAGATAAAAGACAGATAGTTCTTCTTCGGAGGTTTTTGTTACCTCTAAAAGTGTGCGGATACCGGCAGCAATGGCAGCTTTGGCCAACTGGACGTTACGGATATCCTGCCGGTTGATGGAGATTCCTTCACAAAGAAGAAGTTCTTCCGGTTCCATGGCACCGGTTTCATCTATCGTACCATTTTCTAACAGGCACGCAATGGTATCGATAACCCCGGAGCCGCATAAGCCGATGGGAGTTGTGTTGCCAATGGTGGTTACGGAAAAAGAACTGTTTTGTAAAGTCACCTTTTCGATGGCGCCTGCCACACTCTGACAGCCGCAGGAAATGCCTGCGCCTTCAAATACGGGACCGGCAGCGGTGGAGGTAACATATAAGGTTCCGTTCTTCCAAAGGGCAATTTCTCCGTTGGTACCGATGTCGCAAAGCAGCGAGGTTCCGGTGCTGTTATACATGCCGCTTGCCAGCAGGGCGCAGGTAATATCGGCGCCTACAAAGGCATGCATGCAGTTTGGAAGATATGCAGGCTTTCCAAGGAAAGAAATTTCTTCGCCAAAGAAATGGTCTGCCATATATGGTGCTGTGGCAAAGCTTTGCGTTTTTTTGCCGCAGAGCAGGTAGAGCATGGTGGTGTTACCGGTGAGGCACCAGGTATCAATCCGGTCAAAATAGCCGGTGTCTTCTGCCAGTGCGCGGATGCCGGAAATCAGCATATTTTGCATATTGGTGAGTTTTCCGTTTACTGCGGCATCAATTCTGCCCATAACGTCAGCAGATATTACCGATTGCGGATTTAATGCGGTTTTTGAGGCAAGACATTTGCCTGTGACAAGGTCATAAACAGACAGCGCAATGGTGGTGGTGCCGATGTCCACGGCAGCCCCGAATTTATTATCGGGGTTTTCGGTTGGTTTTATATTTTCTTCAAAGCCTTCTGCAATAAGAGAAGAATTTGTTTGTTCTTTTAGGGTTACAATGGCATCGCCATACAATCTGGTACGACAAGACAATCTGCAACCGGCGTTCAACTCTGCGATGTCCGGCTGAGAGATGTTTCCGATAACTTCAACGGTACATTTTCCGCATTTTCCTGTTCCACCGCATGGATGTGCCATGGAAATGCCGCCCTGCTCCAATACCTGCTGTACGGTTGGGGTGCTTTCAAATAGTATATTCTGTTTTTCTTTGCCGGTAAAAACGGTTAATGTACCCATGCAATTCTCCGTATCAGACAGTGATTTTTTTGTTGCGAACAAGGTTTTCTTATGTCATAATAATAACATCAGAACGGGCAGCTTGCAAGGTTGCGTTTTGGTTTTTTTTGAACAGGATTGACATAGAAATGAGGTATCGTTATGGAAAAGAGAGCTATTCCCGTTGCCGGCGAATTTTACCGCCACTTTAAGGGCAATTTATATCAGATTATCGGTGTGGCAAAGCATTCCGAAACCATGGAGCAGATGGTGGTGTACCAGGCCCTGTATGGCGATTTCTGCTTATACACCAGACCTTTGGACATGTTTTTAAGCCCGGTGGATAAGGAAAAATATCCGGACGCAGCTCAGGAGTACCGGTTCGAAAAATGTGCGCCGGGTGACGCCGGAGAGAAGGCTGTGTCTGCATTCAAAGAAATGGAAGAAGTACAGGAAACCCCTCCTGTAGTTGATCAGCAGAAGTTAGAATCCACAGAAGCAGCAGAGGAAACCGACGACGAAGAATCCGTACGTCCGGAAATCCTGCGCTTTTTGGACGCAGAAGATGCGCAGGCAAAGCTAAAGGTACTGCGGGAACTTCGTATGGATTTGGACGAAAGCCTGATGACAACCATTGAGCTTTCTTTAGATTTGCTTCCTGATGACAAAGATTCCATGGAGCGCAGATACGATTTTGTAGAACGTACCTTAGAGCAGCGCATCCGTTTTGAAGGAAGCAGATTACGATAATAATTTATCGTAAAACGATAAAAATGTATTGACAAACAAAATATATGATGTTATGATACCTCCAGAAACAAAATTTGTTATGGAGGTATTTTTTATGAGCCAGAAAAGTATAGCGATGATGTTAAAAGTATTTTGTGTAGTGGTTGCGGTAGTGGGAGCGTTTTTCTTTTTCGTTTATGCACCGCTCTTTGTGGATGAATTGGCAATCATGTATCCGGAGGCGGCGTATTTAAAATGGCCGGGCCTGGTGGGCATTTGTGTTATTGCTGTGTTATGCTATTTGGTGCTGGGTAATTTCTGGAGTATTTGTGTAAGAATCGGTGAGGATAACAGTTTCTGCAATGAAAATGCCGATGGCATGAAGCGCATGGGGCTGCTTTCCTTCGGAGTAGGTGTATTACTGACCGGAGCAATGATTTTTCTGGGATTTCAGGGATTTTTGGGAATTGCTTATTTTATCGTATATTTCCTTCTTATGTGTGTGGTGTGCGGAGTCGGTGTATTATGTCTGGCACTTTCCGCTTTAATCCGTCGTGCAGCACAGTTGAAGGAAGAAAATGATTTGACCATCTAAGAGGAGGAGAAAGCGTATGATTATCATTAACATAGATGTAATGCTTGCCAAGCGGAAGATGAGTGTAACCGAGCTTTCCAACCGGGTGGGAATTACCATGGCTAACATGTCCATTCTAAAGAACGGAAAGGCAAAGGCAATTAAGTTAGAAACTCTAAGTAAAATCTGTGAGGTACTGCAGTGTCAGCCGGGAGATGTGCTGGAATATGTTCCGGATGCGGAGGAGGTTGAATGATAATGGAAGAAAATGCAACAAAGGAGAGTAAACTAATCCGCGAAAATTTTCAAGTGTTCGGCGTAGCAACCTTCTTGTTTGCCTGCTTTTATGCTTTTTGTATGTACAAAAATGATGCGGGAATTACGTATTTTTTAATGGTGGCAGCTGGTTTATATTATGTAAAATATTGCGGAAAGCAGTTTGGATTTGCTGCAAAAAAAGGAACCTTGTTTTATGCGGTCTGCATCCTGTTGCTTGGTATTTCCACCTTTTGTACCGATGACGCCAGAATCATTTGCTTTAATAAGATAGGTGTGTTTTTATTGATGATTTCCCTGGTGCTGTACAATGTATTTGAAACGAAGCAGTGGGGACTCGGTAAGTATGTACTTACTATCATTCAAAGCATTCTCTGGTCTTTGGGAGAATGGGTCCGTCCCTTTGGGGATGCAAAATATTATTGCAAAAATAAGCTTGGCAGCAAAGGAAAGACAATACTTTATGCCGCTATTAGCGTAGCAGTATCGGTTCCGGTGGTGGCTGTTGTACTGAACCTGCTGATGAGCGCGGATGTTCTCTTTGACGATATGGCGGAACGGGTATTGGAAAGCCTGAATTTAAAGAATGTCATCGGTATTTTGGTGCTGACCGCATTGGCTTTTTTTGCTGTATATGGTTTTATTTCCTATGTGGTCAAGGGAGATATCAACGAGGAAGTATCCGAAGGGAAAAAGGCAGAATCTATTCTTGCTATTCCGATGGCAGGCATTCTTACGGCGCTGTATTTGGTATTCAGTGTAGTGCAGATTGGTGGTTTATTCCTGGGTAAAATGACACTGCCAGAGGGTTATACCTATGCCATGTATGCCAGGGAAGGTTTTTTCCAGCTGTTGGCAGTCAGCATATTAAATCTGTTTTTAGTGCTGGCGGGAATACAGTTTTTCAAAAAGAATAAGGTGTTAACCGTATTGCTGACCTTAATGTCTCTTTGCACCTTTATCATGATTGCGTCCAGTGCCATGCGCATGGTGCTGTATATAAAAACCTATCACCTGACTTTTTTACGGATTCTGGTTTTGTGGGGACTTTTGGTGCTGGCTGTATTATTTATGGGGGTTATCAACACCTTATATAAAAATCAGTTTTCCCTGTTCCGGTACAGTGTGGTTGTTGTTACGGTTTGTTATTTGGGACTTTCCTTTGCCCATCCGGATTACTGGATTGCAAAATACAATGTGGCACAGCAGGGGCGTTGGATTCCGGTGGATGAATATTATCTTAAGGATTTAAGTGCCGATGCGGCACCTGTGCTGGTTCCTTATTTTGACATGGAAAAAGCAGAACATCAGTGGGATACAGAGGATGTGGCTTCCATACGGAAGTTTAATGTATCCAGGTTTGTTGCAAAGCAGTTAATAAATAAGCAATAGAAAAACAGAAAAGCGGGTATCAGGAAGTTATTTCCGATACCCGCTGATTTTATTTTTTGATTCTTTCCGCAATAGTTTGGATACCGCACCAAATCAGGTACAGTGCTACAATTACGGAACCGATGAAATCCAGATAGTAGGAAACAGGAGATTCCGGAAGGAGTGCTACGGAAAGCAGTGCAATGGTAACACAGCCGTCTACTAAGCTCTTGGCCCGGTAAAGTCTTGCCTGTACTGCTAAAATGGCATTTGGTTCCTGCTTGTTCAGTTTTGTATACTTGCGCCAGAAGATGGTGTTTGCAATTACACCGAGCAAAGCGATGGCAAGTCCCGGGATTACATTGCCCTTATCTTCGTTTTCGGAAACAAAGGCTAACAGGAGCATAAGGGAACCGCCCAGGCACATCATGGCACCGACAAACAGGTTGGAAAAACGCTCCAGCTTATCTTTTCGGACGGTATCACAAACCCCGTCCTTGGTGGTGATTTTGTAAACTACATAGGCCATAATGATGGCAAGAAGTTCGGAGCTTCGGCGGACAAAATCCGCAATCTGGGTGGAACTTCGTCCCACAAACAGACCAAGTCCGATAATTAATGGACCCGGTGCACTCATAATGACGGACCAGAGCAGGGTTTTGGTGCCGGATTTCTTTTGTGTATTCTCGTTACTCATTTTATAGTCCTCCAAACAGGTAAACTAACGGTATCAATGCAACCATGGCAGACAAAGGGCAGATGATGGTATCGTTGCCGTTTTTGGAATAGAGCTCGGTTACAGCGGCAACGAGGGCAACAACAAGAGCGATAATCAGGCATGGAACTACGCCAAGACCGCCCCGGCACAAAAGAATGGTGGTTACGGTAAGGAATGAAACCGTGAACATGGAACCGGTGCCTTCGTAGCTCTTTTTACCATCAAGTTTTGGGGCTTTGATTTTGTGCTTGCCGAATTGTTTTCCAATCAGTGCGGCAAAGGCGTCTCCGATGCCCCAGGCATAAAGACTTGCCAGTGCCAGGTATTTGTCGCTGAAGATGCCCCAACAGATGGCAACCACAATGGCAAACATGGTAAATACCAGCATAAGACTGGCCTTTAGTTCACCGTGCTTCCGCTCGGTGGTAAGTTCGGAATAGCCTTTAAAACGTTCAAAAAAAGCCAGTATCGGATAGACTAAAACTTCAAAAATAATGGCTGCCAGTGCTGCACTTTGCCAGGTTGGGTAGGCGAAAATAAAAACCAAAAATGACCCAAGCAGGATAAAATGCAGGATTTTGCGGAACAGTTCCTTTGGGATAGGAAATAGGTAGTGACACACCAGGGCAGTGCTTGCTGCTATGGCAAAATATAAAAGTAAATATAACGTGCCTTGTAAAACAGGATTCACGGGGATTCCTCCTTTGAAGTTTTATCTTAAGTTCTTCTTGTAAAATGTATTTTACCACTTTATAATTAACATAACAATAAAATTTGAATAAAATGAGGTGGCATATGGACTGGGAATTTTCGTTTTTATACTTTTTGCAGAAGTTACATAATCCGATATTGGATAAAATCATGGTGTTCATCACGTCATTAGGAAACAGCGGTTTGCTGTGGATTGGTCTGGCAGTTCTGATGCTGTTTTTTAAGAAATACAGAAAGTGTGCCATTAGCATCGGAATAGCCCTTGTTTTTAAAGAACTGCTAGGCAATATGATTCTAAAAGAGTTAATTATGAGAGAACGGCCTTGCTGGATTGACCCTACAGTGGAACTTCTGGTGAAATCTCCATCCAGCTATTCTTTCCCGTCCGGGCACACTTTTGATGCCTTTGCAGCGTCGTTTTCGATCTTCTTAAACCATAAAAAAGAAGGCATTGCGGCAATGGTTGTGGCAGCGCTTATTGCATTTTCCAGAATGTATGTGTTTGTACATTTCCCAACGGATATTTTAGGCGGAATGGTACTTGGTATCGGTGTGGCGGTATTAACATATTCTATTGTACACCGGTGGGCACCGAAGCTGATAAAAAAAGAAAAATGAGTAATGAAAAGCAGTAGTTGAATGAAAGATTCAGCTACTGTTTTTTGTGTTCAGAAAGGAGTTGACAAGAGGAAAATAAGATGTTATAACACAGATAAGAAGAATTTCGTGTGCGCACACGAAAAAGTAAGAAGGTGAGCGTTATTTCGGCGACAATTAAAGATATTGCTATACGGTGCGGAGTGTCCGAGGGCACCGTGGACCGTGCTTTAAACGGCAGGGAGGGCATAAAAAAGGAAACAAAAGAGAAGATTTTACAGGCGGCAAAGGAAATGGGGTATCGCCCAAATCATTTGGCCAGTTGTCTGGCAAGAGGCAGTTCAAAAACCATCGGAGTTGTCTGTGCCGGGCTTGATAATCCGTTTTTCAGTGCTTTTGTAGAATCCATTGAGCGGATGGCCTATGAAAACGGATATTACTTAAATTTGATTCTGACCCACGGCAGCCGGGAAAAAGAATTGGAAGGCATCGAGTATCTGGCAAGCCGGCAAGTGGATGGTCTGATTATTATTCCGCTTGGTATGGGAGACAGTTATGAAAAGCAGCTGTTAGGTCTTCAAATACCGATTGTTACGGTGTATAACCGGATTTCCGACAAGTTTACCCATGTGGAAGTAGACGGACGGCAGATTATGAGAAATGCAGTCCGTATGATGGTGGAAAAGGGATATAAAAGGATTGCTTATTTGGATTCGGGATATGAACGTTCCGTAAACTTAAATAATAACCGTTATTCCCTGAATCAGCGTCGCTTAGGATATATTGACGGAGTGGAACAGGAAGCATTGGGAGAACCGGTCATTCTAATGAATTATGACTGGGAGCCACTGGAGAAATTTATTAAAGAGGAAGGTGGCAAACCGGCGGTTTTATGCCCCTTTGATGCGGTGGCAATCCATGTACTTGACCTGATGAAGCAGCATGGTATTACGGTTCCGGAGCAGGTAGGAATCATGGGATTTGATAATATCCGTGTTCTAAATTCCATTTCCCCGAGACTGGCTTCCGTTGACTGTGAAATAACGGGACTGGGGCGAAAGGCATTCCAGGCGTTACTGCAGATAATCAACGGAGATTCCGAGGTGCGGGAATACATCACCGAGTATACAATTATTGAGGGTGAAAGCCTATAAATAATGTGTGTTTTAGAGGCACGCATTATTTTATAAATATTTTCGTGTACGCACACGGAACAAAAGACAACAAAGGAGGACTTATGGAAACTTTAAAATTTGGATTTAAATATTGGAAGAGAAATGTGCCGGGGGCAATTTTTACCCAGATTATCAGTTTTTTGGCAATTATCGCGGATTTAATGATTCCGATGCTTTCCGGTATTTTATTGAATTATATTATCAAGGGTGAAAAAATTGAAGACGGAGCAGGTGGTATTTTTTCCTTCCTGTTGGACGGAAGCTTTGGCGGTGTACAGACCTATGAGCTGTTTTTCCATGTGGCGGCGGTGTACGGTATATTTATTTTGGTGCGCATTATTTTGATTTACACCAAAAATACGGTAAACCAAAAATTGGGATTGAATCTGGAAACCGACCTCAGAATGGCTACATTTCACAAATTAATGGAACTGGACAGTATGACAATTTCCCGGTATAACTCCGGTGAACTTTTGCAGATTGTCAACAGTGATACCATCATGTTTAAGGAAATGTTCTGCCGCATGATTCCAAACATCATCGACAGTATTTTCGTGCTGGGATTAACAACATATTTGTTATCCACCATTAACCTTTGGTTTATTTTAATTCCGTTAATTTTAATGCCGTTTTTGGCTGCAACCTTAATGAATTTCCGTAAAAAAGCCAAGGCAAATTTCCGGAAAATCCGCGAATGCGACAGCCGCATGAATCTTACGGTGCAGGAAAATATCGAGGCAGTTCGTCTGGTGCGTTCTTTTACCAATGAACCGTTAGAACGGAAGAAATTTGATGAAACCAATCAGAAGGTAAAAGATTCCCATATCAATCAGGTTTGGCTTCATTCCAAGTTTGAGGTAGTGTTCCATTCCATCCGGCAGATTGCCTATATCGGCACCATCGCCATCGGTGCAGTGCTGGTAATTAAGGGTTATATGCTGGTGGGTTATATTGCTACCTGTTCAGCTTATGTTATGAAAATCATGGACCATATTACCCAGATTAACAATATGCTGTTCCAGATGCAGCAGCAGATTGTTGCGGGTCAGAAAATGAAGAACTTTATGGAATTTGGTTCCCAGATACCGGATGAAGGAGTGGAAGAAATTGCAACAAAGCAGCCGGATATTTCTATCCGGGATATTTCCTTAAGCATTGACGAACAAAAGGTACTTGACCATATTTCCATTGAACTTCCTTACGGAAAGAAGCTTGGTATTGTGGGCGGCACCGGAAGCGGAAAGAGTGTATTGCTAAAGAGTCTGGTGCGGATTCATGATGTCAGTGACGGTTCTATCCTTGTGGACGGAAAAAATGTCAAAGAGTACAGTTTGAGGAGTCTTCGGGAAGTATATTCTTATGTATTTCAGGATGTGTTCCTGTTTTCCAATACGGTGGATTCCAATATTGCTTACGGCAATCCGGAAATCGAGGACGATTACGTGATTAAGGCTGCTATGGATGCCCAGGCACATAACTTTATTACAGAGCTTAGTGAGGGTTATAAAACCGTGGTTGGCGAGCGCGGACTTGGTATTTCCGGCGGTCAGAAGCAGCGTGTTTCCATTGCCAGAGCACTGCTTAAAAATGCGCCGGTACTGATTTTTGACGATTCCACCAGTGCGTTGGACGTAAATACAGAGAAAAAGCTTTTGGAAACGGTGAATAAGGAATATGGAGATAAAACCGTAATTATCACGGCACACCGCATGTCTTCCGTGGTGGACTGTGATGAAATCATCTACATGAAAGACGGCAGAATCACGGAGCGGGGTTCCTTTGCAGAACTGATGGCATTAAACGGTGATTTTGCGGAAGTATACAATATTCAGCAGGCGCAGCGGCAGCAGGTGGTTGATTTTGATGCACTGGCAGCAGAAGGCGGGGTGAACTAAATGGCAAAGCGTAATACATATTTTCAGGATGAAGTAATAGAACGTAAAATCGATATTAAGCAGCTGGGCAGAACTTTGCGGTATGTACTGCCGTACAAAAAGGTGTTTTTTCTTGTAGGCATTTTGATGTTTGTTTCTTCCTTAGTGGCACTGATTCCTGCTCTTATTCTGAAGAATATTACGGACGTTGTTATTCCGAACAAGGATTATGCTGCATTGGCTTACATGGTACTTAGCATGGCATTACTTGCTGTGGTGGAAATCAGTATCACCTTTGTACATTCCAGATTAATGGGTAAAACCGGACATTCCCTGATTGCAGAAATCCGGCAGGACATTTTTTATAAGCTGCAGGAATTGCCTTTTGATTATTTTGATAACCGTCCAAACGGTAAAATTGTGGTACGTGTTACAGAATATGTAAACGGCCTGGCAAATTTCTTTACAAACTTTGTAATGATGTTTGTTATTTACATTATAAAAATTCTGGTAGTTACCGTGCTTATGTTAAGCTTAAGTCCAAAGCTTACCCTGATTGTATTTTGTACCGTGGTTCCGATGATGATTTGTGTGTTTAGTTTACGTTATACCATCCGGAAATTGTTCGGAGCGCACCGTGCGAAGGTTTCCAACCGTACCGCTTTTTTGGTGGAATCCATTATGGGTGAAAAAATCGTAAAGAACTATAACCGTGCCCAAATCAATGAAGAAATTTACCGGGAGGTACATGATGCCAGTGTAAAGCAGTGGACAAAGATTTATCTTAGAAATGAGTTAAATACACCGATTGTAGAGTTTTTCTGGAATGCGGGAACTCTGTGCCTGTATGCGGTTGCACTTGGAATGTTATTAAACGGTGATTCCATTATTAACGTAGGTCTGATGACAACATTTACGGCGTATATGTCCCAGTTTAGCGGTCCTCTTGCCATGATTGCCGCCATGATTCAGAACCTTGCCCAAGTAAGTTCTAACCTGGAGCAGGTGTTTGATACCATTGATTATCCGGTATCCATTCATGATACGGAAGGAAGTACCGTACTTGAGAATGTGGAAGGAAACATTGATTTTAACAATGTAACCTTTGCTTATGAAGAAGGCGTGAATATTCTGGAAGATTTTGACCTGCATGTAAAACGAGGTGAAACCATTGCGCTGGTTGGTCCAACCGGAGCGGGGAAAACAACGGTTATCAATATGCTGACCCGCTTTTACGATGTGCAAAAAGGCTCCGTTACCATTGACGGGAAGGATGTGCGGGAGGTTACGCTGGAATCCTTAAGACGCGAAGTGGGTGTACTTATGCAGGACCCGTTCATTTTTAAAGGTACCGTGATGGAAAATATCCGTTACGGCCGCCCGGATGCCACCAATGAAGAATGTATCGCTGCTGCAAAGGCAATTTATGCGGACCGCTGTATCGATAAATTAAAGGATGGTTATCAGCATGTGCTGGATGAGAGGGGCGAAGGCTTATCTGCCGGAGAAAAGCAGTTAATCAGTTTTGCCAGAATTATCCTGAAAAATCCATCCGTAATCATTCTGGATGAAGCCACCAGCTCCATTGATACAGAGACAGAAAATCTGATAAAACAGGCGCTGGATGTTATCATCAAAGAAAAGACAGCTTTCATTGTGGCACACCGACTTTCCACCATCCGGAATGCCGATCGTATTCTGTATATTTCCAACAAAGGTATTGCAGAACAGGGAACCCACGCGGAATTGATGGAGAAAAAAGGATTATATTATGCATTAAACATATAATTTGCTGATTTTATGCAAATTTACTTCTGTTTTGGCTAGGCAAAAACTATTTTTTGTGTTATACTTAAAATAATACTTAAGCAAAAGCTTACAGGGGGGATACTATGGCATTAAATATGTTAAAAGAGAAGAAAGAAAAGGAACCAAAGGTAAAAAAATATAAAGCTCCAAAGGAGAAAAAGATAAAAGAACTGAAGCTTCCTAAAGAGAAAAAAGTGAAAGAGCCTAAGGTAAAAAAAGAGAAACTCCCTAAGGTCGAAAAGCCTGCAAAAGAAAAAAAGGCAGACAAATTTAAACTGCCTAAGTTTAATACAGAAAAAATCAAACTGCCGGCATTTTTGAAAATAAAGAAAAAGCCGGTTCAGGAGAACAAAAAGAGGGTACTTACCCTTTCTATCCGTTTGCTGTTGTTGTGTCTTCTTCCTATGGCATTAGCCTGTCTGATGATAACAATGTTCAGTGCAAACCGGTTACGTGCAAGTATTGAAACAGAAATTGAAAAGTCCTTAAAAATCGTAACTACTACGGTAAACGAAACCTATACCACTCTTTACGAGGGTGACTATGTAGTAGATTTAACCGGACGTGTAACCAAGGGCGGCGTGCAGATTACCGCAGATAACCGCCTTATCGACAGTATCAAAGAAAAAACAGGATTAGAGGTTTCTTTCCTGTTTGGTAATTCCAGAACAATTACCACAGTCCGCAATCCAAACGGTGCGCGAGCAAACGGAATCGGTATTCCAAAGGAAAATTACGGACGTATAGAAAGCGGAGAGGAATTCTTTGTAACCGGATATTCTGTTGCCGGCAACCTGTTTTATGCTTATTATCAGCCGTTAGTTAACTCTGACGGAACGGTGGTAGGTGCCATCGAAGCAGCGGTAGATTCCTCCAGCGTGAAAAAGACAATCAATGCCCAGATTTGGGGAATTGTAGCGTTCTCCATGATGTTTGTGGTAATTGCTGCAGTAGCAGTTGTACTTCTTTCCAAGGGCCTTGTAAAGGGCTTAACAGCCATCCGCAAATACTTACATAAAATTGCTAACGGAGATCTGGGCGCCCAGCCTGAAATTGCTATGCAGAACAGAGACGATGAGCTTGGTGATATTTATCGTATGGCTATCCGTCTTCAGACTACCCTTCGCCAGATTGTTAACGAAATCAAGCAGTCAGCAAACCGTTTAAATGAATCTGCAGACCAGTTAACCGATATGGCTCAAAATACGAATGATGTGGTTGGCGATGTTATCCGGGCAGTTGCAGAAATCTCTGAAGGCGCTAAACAGCAGGCAGATGATACATCCGAAACCAACGATAATATTATGCGTATGAGCCGTCAGATTGAAAGTATCGTAGTTGATGTTGAAAAGCTGAATGTAAATGCGTCTAAAATGGCTCAGGAAGAAACAGAATCTGAGCGTATTATCAATGAATTAAATGTTTCCAACAACGAAACTAAGGAAGCAGTAATGCAGGTAGCAGACCAGATTACTCTCATGAGTAATTCCATCCGTGATATTACCGGCGCATTAGATATGATTCGTAATGTGGCAGACGAAACAACATTGCTTGCGTTAAATGCCAGCATTGAGGCAGCCAGAGTTGGTGAAGCGGGCCGCGGTTTTGCAGTTGTAGCCCAGCAGATTAATAAGCTGGCAGAGCAGTCCAATTCCTCCATCGGAAAAATCGAGGCGGTTATTGACAGCGTAGTATCTACTTCGGAACGCATGGTAGTTATTATGGCCGATGTAAAGGGCAAGATGGAGCAGCAACAGGAAAAACTGGACGAAACCATGCAAAAATCTGTTGCAGTTGCAGGTGAAGTAGAAAATTCCAAGCAGAAAATTGAAGTTATCCGCGGAAGCGTTGACAGTTTAAATGAGTTCGGAAACACGATCGGTGGTGCAGTAAGTAATCTTGCTGCAGTGTCCTATGAAAATGCTGCATCCGCAGACAGCACCAAGGATTCTGCAGATGCCATGAGTGTAACCATGAATGAACTGCGTGAAGCATCTGAACAACTGGTTAATCTTTCCAAAGAATTAGAGCAGTCTTTAGGTCTGTTTAAGATGTAATTGTTATAAAATAGTATAAAATTTCAGGGAGTTATTATGGTTGAGTTACTGGCAAGGCTTTTCCTGAAGGAGAATACAGATACCGATTCGCCGGAAACCAGGCAGAAATATGGGGTATTATGCGGTCTGGTAGGAATTATCTTTAACGTGTTTTTGGCGTTGGGAAAGTTTGTGGCAGGGTTGCTTTCCGGTTCGGTTGCCATTATGGCGGATGCAGCCAACAATTTATCCGATGCAGGTTCTTCGCTGATTGTTTTGTTTGGTTTTAAGCTGGCAGGACAAAAGCCGGACCCGGACCATCCTTTCGGTCACGGCAGAGTGGAATATATCTCCGGTTTGCTGGTATCGGTATTAATCATTTATATGGCGGTGGAATTGTTAAAATCTTCTGTGGATGCAATACTTCATCCGGGAGAAATTACCTTCGAACCGGTTATACTGATTATCCTGTTGGTATCCATTCTGGTTAAGTTTTACATGTTTTGTTACAACAGAAAATTTGGTAAGAGAATCCACAGCGAGGCAATGCTTGCAACCTCCATGGATTCCTTAAGTGATATGGGTGCCACTGCGGTGGTACTCATTTCCATGTTGGTGTCCCATTATACCAGCCTGCAAATTGACGGTATTTGTGGTGTATTAGTGGCTCTTTTGATTTTCTATGCAGGAATCAATTCTGCAAAAGAAACCATCAATCCGCTGCTTGGACAGCCGCCGGAGCCGGAGTTTGTGGAACGTATTGAAGATATTGTCAATGCAGAAGAAGAGATTATAGGTATCCATGATTTAATTGTACATAATTATGGCCCGGGCAGAGTCATGATTTCCCTTCATGCAGAAGTACCTGCCGACGGCGATATTCTTGCCCTGCACGACATGATAGATAACGTGGAACACCGTTTAAAAGAGGAGCTGCACTGTGCTGCAGTTATCCATATGGACCCGGTTTGCACCAAGGATGAGCAGACATTGGAATTAAAGCGGGTAGTTACCGGAATAGTAAAAGAGGTAGACCCTGTTCTTTCCATTCATGATTTCCGTGTGGTAACAGGTCCTACCCATACCAATTTGATTTTTGATATGGTGGTCCCGTTTGACTTCCCGGTATCCGACGTGGATTTGGCAGACCAAATCCAAAAGAAAATATGGAAGTATAATCCGGTTTATTTTGCCGTGATTGAAATTGATAAAGCGTATACAAAAGTAAAAAAGTAGAAACAAGGAGACAAAAACTATGCCGCCAAGAATACCGATTGAAACATCGGCAAGACACATTCATATTACAAAAGAAGATTTTGAAGCGCTGTTCGGTGAAGGAAAGGAGCTTACTTTTGTTAAAGAGCTGAGCCAGCCGGGACAGTATGTGGCTGCAGAAAAGCTGGCGGTGGTAGGTCCCCGTGGCGAATTTGAAAAGGTATCCATTTTAGGACCGTTCCGTAAAGAGACTCAGGTAGAGGTTTCCGTAACCGATACAAGAAAGCTGGGAATTCCGAGTGTTATCCGCCAGTCCGGCGATATCGAAGGCACTCCGGGTTGTATTCTTCGGGCAGGAGATAAAGAAATTACATTAGATAAAGGTGTTATTGTTGCAAAGCGACATATCCACATGCGTCCGGTAGATGCCTTGCAGTATAATGTCCGGGATAATGAAAATGTTTTTGTTATTACCAAGAGTTACGAGCGTAACCTGATTTATGCCGACGTGGTGGTGCGTGTCAGCCCTTCTTTTAGGCTGGCCATGCATGTAGATACCGACGAGGCCAATGCTTTTGCCGGTGATGCTAACCCATATGGTGTTATTGTTAAAATTTTCGATACAGAAACCTATTCCGTAGATAAGTGGATGGATGAGGTACTTCGTGGAATCAATAGAATATAGAATGATTTTAAGGAGCATTGCCGAGAGGTAATGCTCCTTTTGTCTGTATAAATGAAAGAAATCAAATGGTTCCGGTTACAGTAAGGACAGTGACGCCCGGTACAATGTTCCACTGACCGGTAACCGGGTCCTGAGTGTAGGTGGCTGCAGGTACAGTAATAATGCCGGGAACCGTCTGAAAAAGACCGGTAGTTTCATTATAGGTGTACTGTGCCGGCTCTGTTAGAACAGCACCGTTTAAAGAAACTGTGATGTTCTCAAGAATTGGGTTGAAGAGGTCTGTTACCGTTGCATCATCGGTAGCTACAGCTGCTGCGTTGCCGGTATTTTGAATTACAAAGGTGTAGGTCAGCTGACCGTTTTCAGGAACCTGTTCCGGACTGATGCTCTTTGTAATGGAGAGCTGTGGAGTAGTGTCGGCAGTGATAGTATCAGCAACAACGATGTCAGATGTGAGACCGGTGCCGGAGACAGTCGCAGTGTTGGTAATGGCAGCATTAGCAGTCAGAGGTGCAAATTCATTAACGCGTGCTTCGTAGATGACGACCACATTGCCGTTGGCAGGAATATTGATACCGCTAAGCACAAGTGGAGGACCTGCAAACGCAGTCGGTGCAGTCTGAAGGACTCCATTCGCATAGTAATTGGCAGAACCGGTTACATAAGTTAATGGAATGCGGGTGGACATTCCGACAGTATATGCTCCAAGATCGTCCGTGATAGTAAGGTTGTTGATTGCAGTAGCACCGGAATTGACAATGCTGACAACGTAGGTGATAACATCGCCAAGACGGTAATTGTCATCCAGTGCGTTTTTGGCAGCACTTAATACTTCCACAATTTCACCGGTAACAATGTTGGAGGTGGTGGTTGTGTTGTTATAAGAAAGTGTTGCCTGATTGGTAAAGATAGCCATACAGAAAACTCCTTTTTGGTTTTTCTATAGTATATGGGATAATGATGCATTAAGTGACAGGTGCATAGAAGAATGGTTTTAAGGAAAAAATAAGACAGGGAGGAAAGAGCATGAAGCATGGTATGGCGGTGTTATTAATTATACTGATGGTGATTGTTTTTGTTCGGACACCGGATTATTGGCAAATATTCAATAAAGACCGGAATCAGTATAAAACAGATACTTTTTATTATGTGATAAAGGAAGAATATTTGGAGAACGGGGAGGGAAAGCGGCTGTATCAACCGGGATTTACGGATATACAGGATGGAGACATTCTGGTAACGGATTCTACTTATTGTTTATGTTTCCGTCACGGACATGCGGCCTTGGTGGTGGACGCCAAACGTGGAATTACACTGGAGGCCTTTGGGATTGGTACCAGTTCGGAATATTCTTTCCTAAGTGAGTGGCGCCGGTATCCTCATGTGCTGGTGCTTCGTCTTAATGCACCGGAAAGCGTGCGGCAGGAGGTAGTATCCTATGCAAAAAGACATCTGGTAGACATCCCTTATATGCTCAGTCCCGGTGTGGTGGATGACAAAAATATGGATGAAGAATATTGGGGAACCCAGTGCGCCCACCTGGTATGGGCAGCATTTTTCGCTTGTGGATATGATATTGACGGAGATGGTGGTTGGCTGGTGACTCCTGCGGATTTTACGGCTTCCGGACTTTTGAGGATTATTCCGCAGAATAAATTGAGTGAGGGACGGGAATACTGAAGGAAACAGAAAATGAAAAGGGAGAAAATGTATGCTTGGAATGTTATTGTCTATTTTATCCGGTGCCTTAATGAGTATCCAGGGAGTATTTAATACAGGAGTTACAAAGCAAAGCAGTATTTGGGTGGCCTCCGGATTTGTTCAGTTTTCAGCCTTATTAGTTTGTGTGGCAGCATGGTTTTTTACCGGACGTCAGGGAACTGTTGTATCCTTATTTGGTATTGATAATAAATATATGCTGTTAGGTGGTGCCATGGGTGCATTTATTACCTATACAGTAATTAAGGGAGTGGAAATATTAGGACCGGCAAAGGCAAATATGTTCATCATTGTGACTCAACTGCTGGTGGCGTATTTGATTGAGTTGTTTGGCCTTTTTGGAACACAGAAGGCCTCTTTTGATATCAGTAAATTGATTGGCATGGTACTACTGATTGCCGGTGTCATTGTGTTCAAATGGAAATAAAAAGTATATCTTGCACTTCCCGGGGATTTTGGGTAAAATAAAGCTGAGCGGCCGAAAATGAATGACTCCTGAAAGAAAGAGGAATCATGAATTGAATCGGAAAAGAAAAAAACAAGCAGTAACAGTGGTGGTTTTTCTGTTTTTTCTTGCAGCCGGACTTTGGTATTATTTTCAAGGAAGTAAGCTGACAGGGCAACGGAAAACTGACACAGAAATGACAGGAGTATTGGATATTCTTGTTACAGAGGCTCCCGTGACACAGCCTCCAAAGCAGGAAGTATCCGTAAAAGAGGATCTGGTGGTATATGTGTGCGGTGCAGTGAAAAGTCCGGGCATCTATACGTTGGCGGCAGGCAGCCGGTTATATGAGGCAATTGCCATGGCAGGAGGTTTTTCCAAAGAGGCGGACTCTGCCTATCACAATTTGGCCCGAAGTATTGAAGACGGTGAGCGTATTTACATTTTAAGTGCTGCGGAAACAAAAGAACTTACTGCCGAGCAGCAGGTGGCAGGTGAAGAAGGTGTTGGTGGCGCTGTCCAGGCCAATGGCCTGATAAATTTAAATACCGCTACGGTGGAGCAGCTCATGACACTTCCCGGTATTGGGGAGGCACGGGCAGCCGACATCATAGCATACCGGGCAAAAATAGGGCAGTTTACTGATATTGAAGAATTGATGAATGTCAGTGGTATCGGTGAAGCCAGATTTGAAAGTGTAAAAGACAAGATAACCGTAAAATAGCAACCGGGGAAGGAGCGTATATCAGTATGGCTAAAAAAGTACTTGTAGTAGATGATGAAAAATTGATTGTAAAAGGAATCCGCTTTAGTCTGGAGCAGGAAGGAATGCAGGTTGACTGCGCCTACGACGGACAGGAAGCATTGGATATGATTAAGGAAAATACCTATGATGTTATTCTGTTAGACGTGATGCTTCCAAAGTTTAACGGATACGAGGTTTGTCAGCAGGTCAGAGAGTTTTCTGACGTACCGATTATTATGGTAACTGCCAAGGATGATGATATGGACAAGATTCTTGGCCTGGAATACGGTGCGGATGATTACATTACAAAGCCTTTTAATATTCTGGAGGTAAAGGCGCGTATCAAGGCAATTATGCGCCGTAGCAGCAAGAAAGAGGATGAAAATAAGGAAGCTGCTTATGGTGATCTTACTATCGACTGCAGCAGCAGACGTGTCTACATCGAAGGCAATGAAGTAAATCTTACCGCTAAGGAATTTGATGTGCTGGAACTTTTGGTGTTCCATCCAAATAAGGTATATGACCGTGATGCCCTGCTTGATCTGGTATGGGGCAAGGATTATCCGGGGGATGCCAGAACCGTAGATGTGCATATCCGCCGTCTTCGTGAAAAAATAGAAAAGAATCCGAGCGAGCCAAAGTACGTACATACCAAGTGGGGAGTGGGCTATTATTTTGAGTACTAAGAGACGGGTGCGCAAAGCAAACAGTCTCCATGTGCAGGTAATTTTTGCCATGGTGCTGGCGTGTGTTTTACCGCTGGCTGTGGTTGCCGTGCTGTTCGTAAACAGCTATCGGGAACAGACCAGGCAGGAAATGCAGGGCAAGGTGCAGATGCTGTGCGCCGATTTTGCCAATCGAATACAGAACACCGGTTACCTGACCAATCCGGCCCAGGCTGAACTTTCTGCGGCCATGGATACGGCGGCACAGTTTTACGACGGCAGGATTCTTGTGGTAAATTCCGAATTGCAGATTATCAAAGACACTTTTAAGCGGGAAGAAGGAAGGACCATGATTTCTGAGGAAGTGGTAAAGTCTTTGAGGGAAAAATCCCTGTCCTATGAATTTATGTATGAGGACACGACAGAAATCATTTATCAAGTGCGGGATTCCCTGGGAAAAACTGTTCTCGGAAGCGTGATTTTTATTTATGATAACCCGGTATATGCAGGTATATCGGATGATATCAGCAGGAGCTCTGTTTTGGCCACCTCTTTTTTTGTGGGGCTTATTTTGTGTGCTATTTTAATAACTTCCGCAAAAATGGTTTTCCCACTGAAAAAGCTTGCTTTTTCCCTGCAGCAGCTGGCAGATGGTGACCTGCAGGAAAAGGTGGACGTAAAGGGTAATTATGAGGTGGAAACCATTGTGGATTCCGTGAATAACATGCTGGAAGACATGAGAACTACCGAACAGCGCCGTCAGGAGTTTGTATCCAACGTATCCCATGAATTAAAAACACCGTTAACCTCCATGAAAGTGCTGGCGGAGTCTTTGGTAGGCCAAAGCGGCATTCCGGAGGAACTGTATCAGGAGTTTTTGCACGATATCAATACAGAAATTGACAGAGAAAATGAAATTATTACGGACTTGTTAAATATTGTGCGCCTCGACCGCAAAGAAGGCGAAATGCATATTGCCATGGTAAGTATCAATGAGCTTTTGGAAATTGTTATGCGCAGGCTTCGCCCTATTGCCAAGGAGCGTAATGTGGAAATGGTATTTGAAAGCTTCCGCAGTGTTTTGGCGGAAGTGGATGAAGTAAAAATGTCTCTGGTGTTTACCAACCTGATTGAAAATGCTATTAAATATAATAAAGAAGGTGGTCAGGTAAAGGTATCATTAAATGCGGACCATCGTTACTTTTATGTCAGGGTAGAAGACACCGGAATCGGAATTCCGGAAGAGGCCAAAAAGTATATTTTTGACCGTTTCTACCGGGTAGATAAAGCAAGATCCAGAGAAAGCGGAGGTACCGGTCTCGGACTTGCCATTACAAAGAGTGCAGTAATGATGCATCGAGGAAATATAAAGGTTTCAGGAAAAGAAGGAGAAGGTTCGGTATTTGTGGTGCGTATTCCGCTAAGCTTCATACCGGAATATAAAAATTGATGATATACAGGCAAAAGGGAAAACTGACAGGAAATGCAAGGGGCAGAAGGATTCTGCTCCCTGTTTTGTTACTTTTTTTTCTGTTTTGTGGCTGTGCAGGTTCACCGGAGCCGGAAGCAGTTGAAACCATACCGGCTGATTCAGCC
>JAZNXI010000176.1:0-34687 GCA_045593825.1 Lachnospiraceae bacterium | reverse complement strand
TATTTTATTAGAAAGCGGAACCAATGAATTAGAAATTTTAGAGTTTATGGTTGGAAATAATCACTATGGTATCAATGTTGCAAAAATCAGAGAAATTCTTCCGTACACAAAGGTTGTGCCTGTTCCGAATGCAGACCCTGCTATTGAAGGCATTTTCATGCCACGAGATGAAATTATCACCAGTATCAGCCTGGCTAAGGTTTTAAATCTGCCTGCTTCTGAAAACGAAGCGTCGGACTTATATGTAGTTACATATTTTAATCATACCAATGCAGCATTCCATGTGCATTCCGTTGTTGGTATCGAACGTGTATCCTGGGCAGATATTATTAAGCCGGATGCAACCTTAAGCTGTCAGGGCAACGGTGTGGCTACCGGTATTGTAAAAATTAACGGACGATTAATTATCATGCTTGACTTTGAAAAAATCATTGCAGACATCAGTCCGGCCACCACATTAAAGGTAGAAGATGTAGAAGCTTTGGGCGCAAGAGAAAGAAGCAATCTTCCAATTTTGATTGCAGAAGATTCTCCGCTGTTATCTCATTTAATTCAGGACTGCTTAAAGAGGGCAGGATACAGCAATTTAATTGTAAATATGGATGGCCAGGAGGCTTGGGACAAGCTGGAAGCTTTTGCAAAGGACGGTACTTTGGCCGATAAAGTCAAATTAGTAATTACCGATATTGAAATGCCAAAAATGGACGGTCATCATCTGACAAAGTTAATTAAGTCTAACGGCAAAACATCCTTCCTTCCGGTTATCATTTTCTCTTCCATGATTTCGGAAGATATGATGAGAAAGGGCAAGAGCCTTGGTGCGGACGCCCAGATTACAAAGCCGGAAATTGGTACACTGGTAGGAGAAATCGATCGCTTAATCTTAAAATAACCGCTACGGAAGTTGGCAGGAATGAGGGGCAAAATGGTAGTTTGTAAGCATTGCGGGACAGAAATTGAAGATGGATTAGAATACTGTCCGAATTGCGGACAAAGTATAGAAGAAAATTTCGGTGAGTTTTTCGACGCAAATGAAGAACTTGAGGAAGAAGCATATAATATTTTTGACGCACCGGAAGAATTTGATATGGACAGCCTGCTTTCCAGGGAGTTTGAATCGGAATTAGCATTTGTAAAGCATTCTGAATCGGAGCAACCGGTAGATTCTTTCTTTGAAGAACCGGAGGAATTGCCGGAGGAATTGCCGGAAAAACAATCGGAAGATTTTCCTATGACTGAACAGGATGACATAGCAGAGCTTTTGGGATTATTTGGTGAGGAGACTGCACAAGTGGAAGAATTATCTGCAGAATCTGCGCCGGAAAGTGTGGAATTGTCGGAAGTAGAAGCAACCGATTTTTTTGCCCTTAATGATTTGTTTGAAGATTTGGATCCGTCCGATGTTCAGGATGTTCAGGAAGAAGCAGAAACGGTAGATCATGGATTAGAAGAACTTCTGGCGGCAAATGACGCTTCGGAAGAGATGTCCGATAATAAGAAAAAATCCAAGAAGCAGAAAGAAAAACGTTCTTTCTTCCAAATGGTATTTGGTAATGTTCCGGTGGATCCTTCCAAAGTAAAACCGGAACCGACACCGGAGCAGATTGCAGAAAAAAAACAAAAAGAAGCAGAAGTAAAAAAAGCCAAGGCGGAAGAAAAGAAGCTGGCTGCCGAAGAAAAGAAGCAGATTGCACAGCGTAATAAAGAAGAAAAAGCGCGCCAAAAAGTGTTGGCAAAGGAAGAAAAAAAGGCCAAAAAGCTGGAAGAAGCAAAGCAAATTCTGGAGGAAATGAAGGATACCAGAATCAATCGTTTGGGCGCAACTATTGTATTTGTATTTTTTGCTGTATGTGCTATTGTTCTTTTGTCCGGAAGTGAAATCTTCGGCTATGCTATCAGCATACAAAGCGCAGAAACAAACTTTAATAAAGCATTAAATAACAATGTAAAATATTATACCGATGCATATAATGATATTTACGGTCTTGAAATAAAGCCGGAGGATCAGGTGCTAAGCGATAAAATCATGACCGTTATGTTTGTTAATAAGGAGTTAAACTCCTATAACAGTCACATGGTTATGAGTGATTATCAGGCAGCGCTTCATTCCCTGTTGCTGGGACTTTATCGGTATGGTAAGTATTATGAACAGGCAATACCGCTTGGCATTGACCGTGACATGGACTATGTCAGAACACAGATTTTAAAAGAATTGGAAGCCACCTTTCATGTTTCTGAGGATGAGGCAGAGTTGCTTCGCAGTCTTTTAGAAGCTGCCGGTCCGGGCGGAATGAATGCTGATATTGATGCCCATGCGGCAAGAGTTTATAATTTAAAACTTTATGAAATTGTAGAAGAAAGCGGACTAAAATAATGATTGCAATAATTGACTATGATGCAGGAAACTTAAAAAGTGTGGAAAAGGCGCTTCTGTTCCTTGGGGAAGAGGCAAAAATCACCTCTAATGCAGAAGAAATTCTCGGGGCGGATAAAATTATTCTGCCGGGAGTGGGAGCCTTTGGCGACGCAATGGAAAAATTAAATAGCAGCGGCCTTTCTGAGGTAATCAGAGAGGCCGTCAGAAGAAAGATACCGTTACTCGGAATATGCCTTGGATTACAGCTTTTATTTGAAGCAAGTGAGGAATCTCCAGGAGTAGACGGTCTTTCTGTTTTGAAAGGTAAAATTGTAAGAATCCCGGATAAAGAGGGCTTTAAAGTGCCTCATATCGGCTGGAATTCTTTAAAAATCAATCCGGAATCCAAATTATTTGCCGGAATTCCGGAAGACTCCTATGTATACTTTGTCCATTCCTATTACCTTGCGGCAGAGGAACCGATTGTAGCTGCCACCACAGACTATGTGGTAGACATTCATGCGGCAGTGGAAAAGGAACATGTATTTGCGTGCCAGTTCCATCCGGAAAAGAGCGGAGATATCGGTTTAAAATTACTTAAAAATTTTGCTACAATGTAATTATGTTGGAGGAAAACAATGTTTACAAAGAGAATTATTCCTTGTCTTGACGTTCATAACGGTAGAGTGGTAAAGGGCGTCAATTTTGTGAATTTACAGGATGCCGGTGACCCGGTGGAAATTGGTGCCGCTTATGATAAGGCAGGCGCAGATGAGTTGGTTTTTCTGGATATAACCGCATCTTCCGATGCCAGGGCAATTAAAACCGAACTGGTACGTAAAGTGGCAGAGCGTGTATTTATTCCTTTTACTGTAGGCGGCGGTATCCGTACGGTAGAAGATTTCCGTGATATATTACGGGAGGGCGCCGATAAAGTTGCGGTAAATTCCGCAGCTATTATAAATCCGGAGCTTATCAGCCGTGCTGCAGATAAATTCGGCAGCCAGTGTGTGGTTGTTGCTATTGATGCAAAGCGCCGTCCGGACGGTTCCGGCTGGAATATATATAAAAACGGCGGCCGTGTGGATATGGGGATTGATGCTTTGGAATGGGCAGAAAAAGCGTATAAGCTTGGTGCGGGCGAACTGCTTGTAACCAGTATGGATAAAGACGGTACCAAAGACGGTTATGACCTGGAATTAACCCGTAGTATTTCTGAATTGGTAAAAATTCCGGTAATTGCTTCCGGCGGTGCAGGCACCCTGGAGCATTTTAAAGATGCTTTAACTACCGGTGGCGCAGATGCGGCTTTGGCTGCTTCTTTATTTCACTATAAAGAATTGGAAATTAACGAAGTAAAGCAGTACTTAAGAAATGAAGGCGTAAGCGTAAGATTATGAGTATGATTACGAATGACTGGATGGATGCCATCCGTCCGGAGTTTGGAAAACAATATTACAAGGAGTTATATGGGTTTGTAAAGCAGGAATACAGCACCCATGTGGTATATCCGCCATCCGAAGATATCTTTAATGCATTTCATTTTACACCTCTTTCCAAGGTGAAGGCGGTAATTATCGGACAGGATCCATATCACAATGTGGGCCAGGCCCATGGCCTTTGTTTTTCCGTACAACCGGGCACAGAGATTCCGCCGTCCCTGGTTAATATCTATAAAGAATTACAGGATGATTTAGGATGCTTTATTCCAAATAATGGTTATCTTGTTAAGTGGGCAGAACAGGGAGTTTTGCTTCTTAATACGGTACTTACAGTGCGGGCCCATCAGGCCAATTCCCATCAGGGAAGAGGCTGGGAGCAGTTTACAGATGCGGTTATCCGTGCAGTAAATGAAAAGGATGAGCCGGTGGTATTCCTTTTATGGGGAAGACCTGCCCAGATGAAAAAGAGCATGTTAAATAATCCAAAGCATTTGATTTTGGAAGCGCCGCATCCAAGTCCGTTATCGGCATACCGCGGATTCTTTGGCTGCAAGCATTTCAGCAGAGCCAATGAGTTTTTGGAACGCAACGGCGTGGCTGCCATTGACTGGCAGATTGAAAATTTGTAAAAGAGAACATACCATGTATTCCAGAGTTTATGTAGAAATTACAACTATTTGTAACCGGAATTGTACCTTTTGTCCGGGAACAAAACGTGCCTTAAAGCGTCTTTCCATGGATGAGTTTCAAACCATTATCGAAAAGCTGAAAGGTGTGACAAAGTATTTATATTTGCATGTAATGGGCGAACCGTTAACACATCCGCTTCTTCCGGAGTTTATACGTTATGCTACAAAAGAAGGTTTTCTTGTCAGTATTACAACCAATGGTACACTGTTAGAAAAAAGGGCAGAGGAACTGCTTGCAAGCGGGGTTTATAAAATCAATATTTCCATCCACAGCTTTGAAGAGGGCAGCAACGAGGAGTATCAAAAATATATTTACTCCTGCATGGAATTTGCAGATAAAGCCAGCAAAGCCGGTATATTAACGGTTCTACGCTTGTGGAATAAGGGCTATGACGAAGGCAGAAACATAAACACCCTTACTATGTTGCAGAATTATTTTGCAGAGGATGAATGGAAAGAAGGGGGAAAGGGCTCCCGCATCAGAAATAAGCTGCACTTGGAATATGGTGAACGCTTTGAATGGCCTGATATAGAAAAAGAAGAAATGGGTGCAGATGTTTTTTGTTACGGTTTAAAAGACCATTTTGCTGTTTTATCCGATGGCAGTGTAGTTCCGTGTTGTTTGGACAGAGAAGGTGAAATTACTCTGGGCAACATTTTTTCGGATGATTTGTCAGATATTCTTTCCGGTGACAGGGCAGAACAAATGAGGCAGGGATTCCGCTGCAGGACAGCAACAGAAGAATTGTGCCGAAAGTGCGGATACGCACGGCGTTTTTAGCGGTAAATCATTAAATAGGTATGAATTATGTAGGGCAGATAAGTATATCTGCTCTTTTTTTGCTTTATTTTGGTACATTTTATAAAATTCCTAATTTTTTACAAAAAAGAACTTGAAATTTGGAAAAAAATGGTTATAATAATATTTGGAAAGAATTTCCATAACATGTATATCTTGAAAGGAAGAAATAAAAATGGGTAAAATTAAGGTTTTAATCGCAGATGATAACTTAAGATCCGCAGGTCTTTTGGAAGATGCAATCAAAAAGGATAAAGAGATTGAAGTAATCGGAAAAGCAGAAGATGGAATGGATGCGCTGGAGCAAATCCGTACAAAGGAACCGGATGTGGTGTTGTTAGACCTTATTATGCCAAAATTGGACGGCCTGGGTGTTATGGAACATGTAAAAAAGGATATAAGCTTAAAGAAGATTCCATCTTTTATTGTTATTACCGGAATCGGACAGGAAGTAGTAACGGAAAGTGCCTTTGAACTGGGAGCAAGCTATTATATGCTGAAGCCTTTTGACTACGAGCTTGTTATTTCCAGAATCAAGCAGCTTCGCGGAGTCAGCAGTCACAGACGTGCGGAAGGTGGAGTGGCTGCCAAAGGAGGCAATGTATTTTTGGAAAGAAATCTGGAGTCGGACGTAACCAATGTAATTCATGAGATTGGGGTTCCGGCACACATTAAAGGATATCATTATTTGAGAGATGCCATTATGATGTCGGTAAATGATACTGAAATGTTAAATTCCATCACCAAGCAGCTGTATCCGACCATTGCAAAGCGTCACAAGACCACACCAAGCCGGGTGGAGCGTGCCATCCGTCATGCCATTGAGGTTGCCTGGAGCAGAGGTAAAATGGATACCATCGATGCGCTGTTCGGATATACGGTAAACGGTGTAAAGGGAAAGCCGACTAATTCTGAGTTTGTGGCGTTAATCGCAGATAAAATCCGTTTAGAGTATAAAATGCCGATATAAGTCTTTTCAAAGCGAAAAATATGTGGTAAAATAGGAGGAGATATTGATCAAAAAAATATTATGATCTACATAAGAAGGAGGAAGTATGAAAAATATTTTATTTGTTTCTTCAGAGTGTGTTCCGTTTATTAAGACCGGTGGTCTTGCGGACGTTGCGGGTGAACTCCCAAAGTATATTAATAAAGACAATTACGATGTGAGGGTGATTATCCCAAATTATCGTGCCATTCCTGAAAAATTCAAGCAGAATTTTGTATATAAAACACATTTCTATATGGATTTAAGCTGGAGACGTCAGTACGTTGGTATTTTAGAAACCGTGGTGAACGGCGTAACCTTCTATCTGGTAGATAATGAGTATTATTTCAATGGTGACCGTCCATACGGTAACATTCATGAAGACTTAGAAAAATTTGCATTCTTCTGCCGTGCGGTATTATCTGCACTGCCATCCTTAAACTTCCGTCCTGACATCGTACATTGTAACGACTGGCAGACAGGTCTTATTCCGGTGTATTTAAAAGATATCGACAGTTTTGCAAAGGATCCTTTCTATCATGGAATCAAGAGCATTATGACCATCCATAACTTAAAGTTCCAGGGTGTTTGGGATAAGCAGACCATCAAAGATATGACAGGTCTTTCCGATTACTTCTTTACCCCTGATAAGTTAGAAGCTTACGGCGATGCTAATTACTTAAAGGGCGGTATTGTTTACGCAGATTACGTTACTACCGTTAGTGAAACCTACGCAGGCGAAATCCAGATGCCGTTTTACGGCGAAGGGCTTGACGGTTTAATGAGAGCCCGCAACAACTGCTTGTGCGGTATTGTAAACGGCATCGACTACAGTGAATGGAACCCTGAAACCGATAAGTTTGTATGGCATCCGTTCAATGCAGGAAACTTCCGTAAGGAAAAGGCAAAAAATAAGAAGGAATTGCAGAAAGAGCTTGGTCTTGAAGTAGACGATAAGAAGTTTATGGTTGGTCTTGTTTCCCGTTTAACTGACCAGAAGGGTCTCGACCTTGTTGAGTGCGTAATGGAAGAGCTTTGCTCCGAGGACATGCAGTTTGTAATCCTCGGTACCGGCGATCCAAAGTACGAGAACATGTTCCGTCATTACGAGTGGAAGTACCATGGAAGAGTATCCTCCAGTATCTACTACAACAACGAGAGAGCACACCGCATTTATGCTTCCTGTGACGCATTCCTTATGCCGTCCCTGTTTGAGCCATGCGGTCTCAGCCAGTTAATGAGTATGAGATACGGAACTATTCCGCTTGTTAGAGAAACCGGTGGCTTAAAAGACACCGTAGAGCCATACAATGAGTATGAAGGTACCGGTACCGGTTTTGGTTTCTGCAACTACAATGCGCACGAAATGCTTGATATGGTTCGTTATGCAAAGCATGTATATTACAACCAGAAGAGAGAGTGGAACAAGATTGTAGACAGAGCTATGGCCAAGGACTTCTCCTGGGTAAGTTCTGCAAGAAAATACGAAGAACTTTACGACAGGGTTCTTGGATGGTAATTTAACAAATAAAAGATAAGGGGATGCGAACCTGCATCCCCTGCTTTGCGTATTATATGGTATGAGGTTTTGTGCCGGAAAGTATGCAGAAAGGAATGAAAAGATGAAATTAAGTGAATTATTAACCGGTTTTTCTTACACAATCAAGAGCCGAAATAAAGATATAGCAGTCTCTGAGCTTGTATTTGCCTCAAGAAAAACGATTGTGCCGGGGGCAGTGTTTGTATGTATCAGCGGTGCGGTACATGACGGGCATACATATGCAACTGCGGCGGTAGAAGCAGGAGCTGCGGCTATTATCGCAGAACGTGAAGTGGAGGTTGCAGATGGAGTATGTCTTGTGGTTTGCGAAAACACAAGAGAAGCACTTGCCTGCATGTCTGCGGCGTATTTCGGTCATCCGGCAAAGGAACTGGTAACCATTGGTATTACCGGCACCAAGGGTAAAACCACAACTTCTTATATGATTCGGAATACCTTAGAGCTGGCCGGCTATAAAACCGGTTTAATCGGTACTATCGAAGCAATTATCGGAGATACACACATTCCGTCCAATAATACTACACCGGAGTCTTATTTTGTACAAAAGTATTTCCGCGACATGGTAAATGAAGGATGTAAGTGTGTGGTAATGGAGGTTTCCTCCCAAGGCCTCATGTTACACCGTGTTGGTGGCTTTACCTTTGACTACGGTATTTTTACCAATCTTTCCCCGGACCATATCGGTGGCAACGAGCATAAGGATTTCGCGGATTATCTGCACTGCAAGAGTCTTTTGTTTAAGCAGTGTAAGGTTGGAATTGCCAATCTTGATGATGAGCATATGGAGGCTGTTCTTGACGGACACACCTGCGAACTGGAGACCTACGGTATGGCAGAAGGCGCAGACCTGCGGGCGGTTAATGTAGATTTACATAACAAAGAAGGGGAACTTTTGGTTTCCTACAAAACCACAGGAAATATGGACATTGATGTAACGGTTGGTGTTCCGGGTAAGTTTACGGTATATAATTCCTTAACTGCTTTGGCGGTGTGCCGTCATTTTAATATTCCGGAAGAGGTCATTAAGCAGGCACTCCGTGCTGTTAAGGTAAAGGGCAGAGTGGAGCCGGTGGAGGTTTCCAACCGGTTTACCGTAATGATTGACTATGCACATAACGCTATGAGTCTGAAGAGCCTTCTTACAACTTTGGCAGAGTATCAGCCAAAGAGAATCGTATCCCTGTTTGGATGCGGAGGCAACCGTTCCAGGGACCGACGTTTTGAAATGGGTGAAATTTCTTCCGAGTATGCGGATTTAACCGTAATTACCAGCGATAATCCCCGTACCGAGGAGCCACAGGCAATTATGGAAGATATTCTTACCGGTGTAAAGCGTAAAGATGGCGCTTACGTTATGATTCAGGACCGTAAGGAAGCTATCCGTTACTGTATTTTGAATGCGCAGGACGGTGATGTTATTGTGCTTGCCGGCAAGGGGCATGAAGATTACCAGGAAATTAACGGAGTCAAGTATCCGATGGATGAGCGCGTGTTAATCCGTGAAATTTTAGAAGAAATGTCTGAGGAAGAGAGAAAAGCATTATGATTCCTGTAAAGGTAGAGCAGCTGGTGGCGGCTGTCGGCGGAGAGTTGCTGATAGGAAACAGCAGTCAGATTATAAAAGAAGTCATTATAGATTCCAGAGAAAAGGCGGAAGATGGCCTGTTCGTGCCGATTATCGGAGAAAAAACCGACGGTCATAAGTATGTGGCAGGAGCTTTGGCAAATGGTGCAAAAACTTTGTTTATGCAAAAAGAAAGCTCATTTAAGGCTGAAATTCTTTCTTTGGCTGCAACTGCAGAAGCTTCTGTCGTTGCAGTGGAAAACACCGTAGCAGCATTACAGCAGTTTGCTGCGTGGTACCGCAACCAATTCATCATTCCGGTAGTAGGAATTACCGGCAGTGTTGGTAAAACCACAACAAAAGAAATGATTTCCGCCGCCCTGGAAACCGAGAAGCATGTTTTAAAGACCATCGGCAATAAAAACAGCCAGATTGGTCTGCCGCTGATGATGTTTTATCTGGATCATTCTTATGACATCGCAGTTATTGAGATGGGCATGAGTGAAGTGGGCGAAATGAAAAATCTTTCCGCAGTAGCCCGTCCGGAATGTGCCGTTATGACCAATATCGGTGTGGCACATATTGCACAACTGGGTTCCAAAGAAAATATCCGCAAAGAGAAGCTGAATATTGTCAACGAATTTGATAAGAATTCCGTACTGTTTGTTAACGGAAATGATATATTACTTAACAAAACAGCCACAGAAATAACACAGAAATCCATTACCATTGATTGTGATGAAGCTACCCGTGTGGTTTTAAATGATACAAAAGCGGTAACCTACGGAATTTGTACCGAAGAAGCGGAATTTGATATTTATGCCAAGGATTTGGTTACCGGTGGCAGTGGCATTGGTTTTACAGCCGTTATTAAGGCAGATGGTGCAGTAAAACAAATTCCGGTGCAGCTGAAAGTATTTGGAAACCATAATGTTATGAACGCCCTGGCGGCCCTGGCAGTGGCTATGCGTTACGGAATTTCGCCGGAAAAGGCGGCAGAAGGCTTAGCACAGTATGAGCCGATTGCCATGCGGGGTCAAATCAAAACGGTAAATGAAATTACCTGGATTGACGATACTTATAACGCCAGCCCGGACTCTATGAAGAGCGGGGCGCAGGTAATGCTATCCTTAGAAGGAAAACGTCATATTGCAGTATTTGCCGATGTATTGGAGCTTGGTGAAGCATCGGAACACCTTCACAGGGAAGTTGGAGCGTATCTGGCTAATCTTACGGAACAGGGCAGAAAAACCGATATTCTTATAACTGTTGGTACCCAGGCTGCTTTTATAGCAGATGAGGCTAAGAAACAAGGACTTATGCAGGTAAAGAGCTTTGCATCCAATACAGAAGCGGCAGAGTATCTGCGGGGAATCCTTGCTGCAGAAGATGTTGTTTTGGTAAAGGGCTCCCGCGGTATGCATACGGAAGAAATTATTAAAGAGTTTTGCTAAAAGCAGTTTGTAAGAAACGAAAAAATAATTAGATACAAAAGGTGGTGGAGCGGTGTTATATGCAGATATCATCGTGGATATTTCCCATGAAAGTTTAGACAAAACATATCAGTATAAAATACCGGAACACTTAAAAGATCAGGTGAAGGTGGGACTTCCGGTAGAGATTACCTTCGGAAACGGCAACCGGCATCTGACCGGATATATTGTAGGGTTATCCAATCAGCCTAAAATAGAAGAACACCGCATCAAAGAAATTGAAGGTGTTGTAGAAAAAGGGATTGCAATTGAATCCAGAATGATTGCCCTGGCACACTGGATGAAAGAAAACTTCGGCGGCACCATGAACGACGCCCTCCGTACCGTGCTTTCCGTAAAAAAGAGTGTAAAGCCGGTGGAAAAAAAGCAGATTGCCCTGGCGGTTGACAGGGAAACTGCAGAAAAGTTATTAAAGCAGTATGCCAAAAAGCATAACGTGGCAAGAGCACGTCTTGTAAAAGAGTTGCTCGACCTTCAGACCATTCCTAAGGAACTGGTGACCGGAAAACTGAATGTTTCCGCGGCAACTCTAAAGGCGTTGGAGGAGCAGGGAGTTATTACTACACTTGTAGAAGAGGTGTATCGAAGTACATCCGGCAAGAATGAAGTGGATTCTACAAGAGTAGTATTGAATGAAAATCAGCAAAAGATATGCGATACCATATGTAAAGACTTTGACAACGGAGTCAGGAACACCTATTTAATCCATGGTGTTACAGGAAGCGGTAAAACAGAAGTTTACTTACAGATCATTGAACATATTGTAGCACAGGGACGTCAGGTCATTGTCCTGATTCCTGAAATTGCCCTGACTTACCAGACAGTCCGCCGTTTTACGGAGCGGTTTGGCAATCGTGTGGCATTCCTTCATTCCAGACTTTCCATGGGAGAGCGTTACGACCAGTACCGTCTTGCCAAAGAAGGCAAGCTGGATATTATGATAGGTCCCCGTTCTGCATTGTTTACACCATTTGCAAATCTGGGTGGTATCGTAATTGATGAAGAACATGAAAATTCCTATAAAAGTGAGCAGGTACCTAAGTATCATGCCAGGGAAACAGCCATTCAATTGGCAAAAATGACAGACTCCTGCGTGATATTAGGATCTGCAACTCCGTCCTTAGAGTCCTATGAACGTGCACAGCAGGGAGAGTATGTGCTGTTGGAATTAAAACAGCGTGCGAAAAACGCCAAGCTTCCTGAGGTGGAAATCGTAGATTTGAAAGAAGAAATGGCGGCAAAGAACCGGTCTATGTTCAGCAGGGCACTGCAAAAGGAAATGGCAGAGCGTTTGGAACGGGGAGAACAGACCATGCTGTTTTTAAACCGCAGAGGCTATTCCGGCTCGGTATCCTGCAGAAGCTGCGGTAAACCGATTATGTGTCCGCATTGTTCCGTTTCTTTGACACTGCACTATGACCAAACCTTACACTGTCATTACTGTGGTCATACCATACAGATGCCGGATAAGTGTCCGGAGTGTGGTTCACCTTATATTGCGGCCTTTGGTACCGGCACACAAAAGGTGGAAGAAGCGGTAAAGAAGTTATTTCCACAGGCAAGGGTGCTCCGCATGGATGCAGATACTACCAAAGAAAAAGAAAGCTATGAAAAGATTTTATCTGCCTTTGCCAATGAGGGCGCGGACATTTTAGTCGGTACCCAGATGATTGTAAAGGGGCATGACTTTCCAAAAGTAACCTTAGTCGGTATCATTGCGGCTGATTTATCCTTAAATGTGTCGGATTACCGTTCTTCGGAAAGAACTTTCCAGCTTTTGGCCCAGGCCGCAGGCCGGGCAGGTCGGGATGAACTTCCCGGCAAGGTAATTATTCAGACCTACCAGCCGGAGCATTACAGCATTACCACGGCAGCAAAAGAGGATTATATCTCATTTTTCCGTCAGGAAATGTTTTTCAGGAAAATGATGAAATATCCGCCGCAGGCACATATTCTGGCGTTGCTTTGTATCGGCCGTGATGAGGTTAAAACGGAACAGTTTTGTAACCGTGTAGCCTTGGCTGCCAAGCGTTTAGCCAAGGAATATACAGGGGAATATGTGGTGGTTATCGGTCCTACCAAAGCCAGTGTTGCAAAAAGTAATGATTTTTTTAGAAATTTAATCTATATAAAAGCCGATAATTATGATATACTAACTAAGTTGGCATCCGCATTGGATGTGTTTAGGGAACAGGAAAAAAATATAATTCTGCAAATGGATTTTGATCCGATGGGCAGTTACTAAAATACGAAATATCAGGAGGAAACTATTATGGCAATCAGAAATATCAGAACTTACGGTGACAGCTGCTTAACCAAGGAGTGTAAGCCGGTAAAAGAAATGAACCGCAAGCTGGAAGTGTTAATCGAGGATATGTTAGATACCATGTATGAGGCAAACGGTGTTGGTCTTGCGGCTCCCCAGGTTGGTATCTTAAAGCAGGTGGTAGTAATCGATGTATCCGCAGACGGCGACTGTCCAATCGTGTTAATCAATCCGGAAATTATCGAAACCGATGGCGAGCAGACGGGAGAAGAAGGCTGCCTTAGCGTTCCGGGCAAGTCCGGTGTGGTTACCAGACCAAATTATGTTAAAGTAAAAGCATTGGATGAAAACATGGAAGAAGTAATTTATGAAGGCACAGAGTTACTTGCCAGAGCCTTCTGCCATGAAATTGACCACCTTCACGGAATCGTATATGTTTCCAGAGCAGAAGGCGGAATCCACGATGTAGCAAGGGGCGATGAATAATGAGAGCAGTATTTATGGGCACGCCGGAAATTTCGGCGACAGTGTTAAAAAGTGTATTGGCATCCCGTCATGAGGTGGTTGCGGTAGTAACCCAGACTGATAAGCCAAAGGGAAGAGGCCATGAAATGGCATTTCCTCCGGTAAAAGAAGTGGCATTGGAAGCCGGAATCCCGGTACTTCAGCCTCAGAGGGCAAGAGACGAAGCTTTTATCGAAGAACTCCGTGCCTATAATCCGGATATTATCCTGGTGGCAGCCTACGGAAAGCTTCTTCCAAAGGCAATTCTTGACATGCCAAAGTTTGGATGCATCAATGTGCATGCGTCCCTGCTTCCAAAGTACCGTGGTGCTTCTCCAATCCAGTGGGCGGTATTAAACGGCGATGAAAAGAGTGGTGTTACCATTATGCACATGGCAGAAACCATGGACACCGGTGACATTATTATGACAGAAGAAGTAGTTCTTGATGCAGATGAAACAGCAGGAACCCTTCATGATAAATTGGCTGAAATCGGTGGACCGTTATTGGTTACCGCTATGGATGCTCTGGAAACAGGAAGAGCGCCAAGAATCCGCCAGAACGAGGAGGAAGCTACCCATGTAAAGATGCTGGATAAAACCATGGGTAATATGGATTTTACCAAATCTGCCCTCCAATTAGAAAGATGGATTCGTGGTTTAAATCCATGGCCGACTGCGTATACTAAGCTGGACGGCAAGATGTGTAAGCTTTGGAAGGCAGAAGTGATTTCTGCGGAGGAGTTAACAAAAGAAGAAAAGGTGGATGTTCCGGGAACTGTTTTTGCGGTAAATAAGGATAGCTTTGACGTTCTTACCGGTGAAGGAGCACTCCGCATCAAAGAACTTCAGTTAGAAGGTAAACGCAAGATGACAGCAGAGGAGTTTCTGCGTGGGTTTAAATTAGAAGCAGGAACGGTGCTTGGCAGATAATTCCGTTTTCTCTGCTTGTTTCAGAAACAAGGAGGCTTGCTTATGCCATTTTACTATGGTTTTGATCCTACTTACTTTTTAGTACTGATTGGTGTGATTCTTTCTTTATGGGCATCCGCCAGAGTAAAAAGTACTTATGCAAAATACTCCGGGGAACGCAGCCTGTCCGGTATGACCGGAGCCCAGGCTGCCCAGCGGATTTTATCCATGGCCGGTATTTATGATGTGGCGATTCAGCATGTGGCAGGAAATCTTACCGACCATTATGACCCAAGAAACAAAACATTAAATCTTTCCGATGCGGTGTACGGCAGTGCTTCTGTGGCTGCGGTAGGAGTTGCTGCCCACGAGTGCGGACATGCCATTCAGCACGACAGAGGATATATGCCGTTAAAACTGCGTTCTACTCTTGCGCCTGTGGCAAGCATCGGTGCCAATATTTCCTGGCCTTTAATTTTGGTTGGATTATTGTTTGGTGGAAGCGGTACGCTGATTCGACTGGGAATTATCATGTTTACCCTGGCGGTGGCATTTCAACTGGTTACCCTGCCGGTGGAATTTAATGCATCCAAGAGGGCAATGACTATGCTGGAAGAAACCGGTGTGCTTTATGCCGACGAACTTCCAAAAACAAGAAAGGTGTTAAATGCGGCGGCACTTACGTATGTTGCAGCGGCTGCATCTTCCATATTACAGCTTCTCCGTCTGGTGCTGTTATTCGGCGGTAACCGGAGAAGAGATTAAGAAAAGGAAAAGCGTATTCACATGAAAAATACAAGAGAAACTGCATTTCAGGTAATCTATAAGGTATTGGAAGAAGAGGAGCACTCCCATGTGGTGCTGCGTCAGGCGCTTCTTGCAGAACAGGACGCAGAAAAGAGAGACCGTGCCTTTGTAACCAGACTGGTGGAAGGAACACTGGAGCGTTTACTCACCCTGGATTACATTCTGAATCAGGTTTCCAAAACTCCGGTAAAAAAGATGAAGCCTGTAGTCCGGACGATACTTCGAATGTCGGTATACCAGCTGCTGTTTATGGACAGCGTACCGGATTCTGCCGTATGCAACGAGGCGGTTAAGATGGTAAAAGCAAAAGGACTCCAGGGATTGTCCGGCTTTGTAAACGGCGTTTTGAGAAATGTGGCCAGAAGCAAGGATAAGTGGTTTTCCGAAGAAATTTATCCGGATAAAAAGAGGGATGGTGCAAAATATCTCACTTTCCGTTATTCCCTGCCGGAATGGCTGTGCTCGTATTTTGTAAAGGAATACGGTTTGGAGAAGGCGGAAAAAATTGCAGAAGGTTCCCTTAGAAATCCAAAGACCACCATCCGCTGCAATACCAATAAAATAGAAAAAGAAGAACTGGCAAAACGCTTAACAGCCCAAGGATTTTTGGTGGAAGAGGGCGTGTATGCAAAGGATGCCCTTTATTTATCCGGCTATGATGCCCTGGAAAAAATTCCGGAGTTTGCAAATGGGTTCTTCCAAATACAAGACGAAAGCTCCATGCTGGTGGCGGAGCTTGCAGGACTCAAAAAGAACGATGTGGTTTTAGATGTATGTTCCGCTCCGGGAGGCAAGGCAATTCATGCGGCTAACCTCTTAGAAACTTTAGGGGGCGGTACAGTTATTGCCAGAGACCTTACCGAAAAGAAAACAAAGTTAATTAAAGAAAATAAAGAACGTTTACAGGTAAATAATTTAACGATTCAGGAGGCGGATGCAACGTCTCTTGATGAAACTATGATAGAAAAGGCAGATGTAGTTATTGCCGATTTGCCGTGCTCCGGCATCGGAATTATGGCGAAAAAGCCGGAAATCCGCTATCGTATGACTGCGGAAAACCAAAGGGAGCTGATTAAGCTTCAAAAAGAAATGCTTGCGGTAGTGCACCGGTACGTAAAACCGGGAGGCATTTTGATGTACAGCACTTGTACTGTTAACAAAGAAGAAAACGAGGAACAGGCAAAGGAAATCTGCAAAAAGTACGGATTTATTCCGGCACTTGATGAAGCGGATGTTCCTGCGGCATTAATGGAAGATGTTCAGGAAGGCGGCTGGCTGCAGCTGTTACCGGGTATTCATGCCTGTGACGGGTTTTTCATTGCACGACTTAAGAAAACAGAAAATTAGGACGATATATGACAGAAAGAATTGACATTAAATCAAAAACAATTGAAGAATTAAAAGAAGTTCTGATACAGTGGGGGGAAAAGCCCTTCCGTGCAGGCCAGATTTTTGGCTGGCTTCACGAAAAAAGAGTTTCTTCCTATGATGAAATGACCAATGTTTCCAAGGCATTGCGGGAAAAGATGGCAGAGGACTGTGAACTGGTTTCCGTAACGGAAATTGACCGTCTGGAATCGGTGGACGGCACTAAAAAGTTCCTGTTTGAGCTTTCGGACGGACAGGCCATTGAAAGCGTGCTTATGAAGTATCATCACGGAAATTCCGTTTGTATTTCTTCCCAGGCGGGTTGCCGTATGGGTTGTAAATTCTGTGCGTCCACCTTGGGTGGCTTAATCCGCAATCTGACCGCCTCCGAAATGCTGGAGCAGATATACGAAATTGAGCGGATTACCGGAGAACCGGTTTCCAATGTAGTGGTTATGGGCACCGGAGAACCAATGGACAATTATGATAATTTTGTACGCTTTGTCCGTATTCTTTCTGCTAAGGAAGGCAAAAATATCAGTGTGAGAAATATTACGGTATCTACCTGCGGTATTGTGGAGGGCATTAAGCGGCTGGCGGAAGAAAACCTGCCGCTAACTTTGGCATTGTCCCTGCATGCACCAAATGATGAAATCAGAAAGCAGCTGATGCCAGTGGCATATAAATATAAGTTAGAAGATGTTTTAGCGGCATGTGACTATTATTACGAAAAAACCTCCAGAAGAATCACCTTTGAATACAGCCTTGTTGCAGGAGTAAATGATTCCGGGGAATGTGCAAAAGAGCTTTCTTCTAAACTGCGCGGTAAAAACTGCCATGTCAACCTGATTCCGGTGAATCCGATTAAGGAGCGGGATTTTAAGAAGTCCAGAGACGCGGCAATCCAAAATTTCAAAAATATACTTGAAAAAAATCGAATAAATGTTACTATTAGAAGAGAAATGGGCTCAGACATCAATGCGGCCTGCGGACAGTTACGACGCAGTCATGCAACAAAGGAGAACCGGAACAGAGAGGAGGAGTAGCCTTGGAATCATTTGCAATTACAGATATCGGCAGCCGTCGTGAAGTAAATCAGGACTATGTCTATTGTAATGATGATGCCGTTGGGTTATTACCGAATCTTTACATAGTGGCAGACGGTATGGGTGGACACAAGGCCGGCGACTTCGCCTCCAGATACAGCGTCAATGAGTTTGAAAAGGAGCTGAAGGAGCAGAATGCCCGAACCATTATAGGTTCCATGGAAGGAGCAGTACGGCTGGTAAACGAGCGTTTATTAAAAGAAGCGGCGTCAGAACCGGACTACGAAGGCATGGGTACTACCTTTGTGGCAGCATGCATTGATCAGGGCAGTCTATATATATTAAATATCGGTGACAGCCGTTTGTATCTTATCAATGAAAAAGGTACTATCCGGCAGATTACCCAGGACCACTCCTTGGTAGAAGAAAAAATTCTCCGTGGAGAAATAGAGCGTAAGGATGCTAAAAATCATCCGGAAAAAAATGTCATTACAAGAGCGTTGGGCGCTGCAGAGCAGGTAATTCCCGATTTCTTTGAGGTGGAGCTTTCTGTCGGTGACTATGTGCTTCTTTGTTCCGACGGTCTTACCAATATGGTAGAAGATACGGTAATGAAGGAAACAGTTTTAGATCCGGAGGCTTCTTTAAAAGAAAAAGCAGAAACCTTAGTAAGACTTGCTAATGAAAATGGGGGAAGAGATAATATTTCTCTTATCCTTGTTCATATATAGATGATATTTAAGGAAATTACATACACAGATGGAGGTAAATATGGTTAAACCCGGTATGTATATCAGTGATGAAAGATATGAAATAATTGAAAAAATCGGTTCCGGCGGTATGGCGGATGTTTATAAGGCAAAGTGTCACCGTTTAAACCGCTATGTAGCGATTAAAATCTTAAAGCAGGAGTATTCCGGCGATAAGAATTTTATTACCAAGTTCCGTGGAGAAGCGCAGTCTGCAGCAGGTCTGTCCCATCCAAACATTGTAAGTGTTTATGATGTCGGTGAAGATAACGGTCTCCATTACATTGTTATGGAGCTGGTGGAAGGCATTACCTTAAAGAAGTTTATTGAAAAAAAGGGCCGTCTTGCCATTAAAGAAGCTGTGGGTATTGCAATCCAGATTGCCCAGGGCTTGGAAGCTGCGCATAATAATCATATTATTCATAGGGATATCAAGCCTCAGAACATCATGATTTCCAGAGAAGGTAAGGTAAAGGTTGCCGATTTTGGTATTGCCAAGGCGGTTTCTGCAAATACATATACGCAGAACGCTATCGGTTCCGTACACTATTTGTCTCCGGAGCAGGCAAGAGGCGGTTATTGCGATGAAAAGAGCGATATCTATTCTCTTGGTGTAACTTTATATGAAATGTTAAGCGGAACCCTGCCGTTTGCAGGAGACAATACCGTTTCTGTTGCGTTACTTCACATCCAGAGCGAGCCTCAGCCACTGAGAGAACTGGTTCCGGGAGTGCAGTACAGTCTTGACCGCATTGTACAGAAGTGTATGCAGAAACGTCCGGAAAACCGTTATTTATCCGCATCTGAGTTAATTGTAGACTTAAAGCGTTCCATTACCAATCCGGAGGGTGATTTTGTTAAGCTTCCGGTAAACGGTTATGTGCCTGACAATCCTACTAAGATGTTTACCGAAAATGAGGTAGAGGTAATCCGTACAACTGCGGCTAAGTCTCCGGTAACCCGTTATGACAGCCGTAATAAGAACAAGAGTCAGGTATTAAAGGAAGAAGAGGAAGAATTAGACAGCATCAATTCCAACTGGGAAAAGGTTGTTATTATCGGTAGTATTATTGTTGCTCTCATTCTTACCGTTGGAATTATTTATCTTGCAGCAAGGTTTTTCGGTATTGCCGATTTATTTAACCAGGAGCCGACTCCGCCTCCAACCCCAACAGTGGCTGCAACCCTGGCACCAACCGAGCCACCGACACCAACTCCAATTGAGATGACAAAAATGCCAAACTTAAACGGCTATACCTTTGAAGATGCCGAAAAATTATTAAAGGCAAAGTCTGCATTATTTACTGTTATTTTAGATGGTGAAGAATTCAGCGATAAGCCAAAGGGTACCATTATCGGTCAGTATCCGTTACCGGATGTTGATGTCTTACTGGATGCAACCATCCGTCTTACCATCAGTGCCGGTATGGAACCGTTAAAGATGGAAAATATGGCAGATATGAGCCAGGAATATGCAACCCAGTATTTAATGGCTAAGGGCTTTGAAGTTGTTCCTGCCTATGAAACCAGTGATCTTTATGAACTTGGTCAGGTAACACGTACGGTACCTGCCTACGGAGATACTGTATATGCGGGTGATGTAATTACCATTTATGTCAGCACCGGTAAAAATCCTATCTATGTTACAATGATTAACCTGATAGGTAAAACTGTGGACGAAGCTAAGACTCTGCTGGAAGCAGAAGGTCTTGAACTTGGTGCAATTACACCGGAAACTTCTGAGATTTTTGCTGAAGGCTTTATCATCCGTCAGGATGTAGATGTAGAGGAAGCTGTGCTTTCCGGTACAGCAATTAATGTAGTGGTAAGCCGTGGCTCTGCGGCTGAACCTACACCGGCGCCTACTGACGTGCCTGTAGTAAATCCGGACCCAACAACGGCACCGGATGCAACGGTAACACCGGAGCCTACAACAGCACCGGATGCAACAGTGACACCGGACCCAACAATGGCACCGGATACAACGGTAACACCGGAACCAACACCGGGTGAAGTGACTCCAACACCTTCTCCAACGCCAAGTCCTACACCGACACCTTCTCCAACGCCAACCCCATCTCCAACACCGGAGGCTGTGGTTTACTTCCAGTTGGAATTAATCACTGCCGGTGAAGAAAAGCCGGTTTCTGCCGGAGAAGCAGTAGAATACTGTATTGAAATTGAACAGGGTATTCCGGGCGTACCTGGTTATACCTGGTATCAGTTGGAAAGCGGTTATATCAGTGCCGAAGAGTATCCTGCTGATGCATTTAATTTTAAAGTATATAAGTCCCAGTATCCTAATCTTACAGAAGGGGATGCAATTGTATGCTTATATATAGGCGATGATCTTGATTTGGTTAAAACATGGTTTGTGAATTTACAGGAGTTTACAGAATAGTGACAGGAAAGATTATCAAAGGAATCGCAGGATTTTATTATGTGCATACAGAAGGATCCTCTGTTTATGAATGTAAAGCAAAGGGGATTTTCCGCAATCAGAAAATCAAGCCTTTAGTAGGCGATAATGTAGAATTAGAAATATTAGACGAAGAGAATAAGCTGGCTTCTATTGTAGACATTCTTCCAAGAAAGAGCCAGCTGATTCGTCCTGCCGTTGCAAATGCAGATCAGGCATTGGTGGTTTTTGCAGCAAAGGATCCGGAACCGAATCGGAACCTGTTAGACCGTTTCTTGATTTTAATGGCAAAGCAGAAGCTTCCTGTAATTATTTGTTTCAACAAAACAGATTTAATTTCAGAAGAAGAGCGTAAAAAGTTTGAAAACGGATATCGTAACTCGGGTTATGAAATCCGCTTTCTTTCTGCAAAAGGAAATGAAGGAACCGAAGAAATAAAGGCGCTTCTGTATCACAAAACCACAGTGCTGGCCGGACCTTCCGGAGTGGGGAAGTCCACTCTTGTGAATTTGCTTCAGGCCGGTGTGGTTATGGAAACCGGAGCAGTTAGCGAAAAAATCCGCAGAGGCAAGCACACTACCAGACATTCCGAATTCATCTGGATTAATGATGACACTTATATTTTGGATACTCCGGGATTCAGCTCCCTGGAGCTGGAAGATATGGAAGCAGATGAATTAAAGGATTACTTTCCGGAATTTCATCCTTTTGAAGGCAAGTGCCGTTTCCGGGGCTGTATTCATGAAAATGAGCCGGAATGTGCCGTAAAGCAGGCTTTGCAAGAGGGATTCATTGCAAAAGGACGCTACAACAGTTATTTACAGTTATATAGAAATTTAAAAGAAAAAGAAAAATTCCGGTACTAAACCGGAGTGGGAGACAACAATATGTTTCATTTATCACCATCTATCCTGGCTGCAGACTTCACAAAGCTGGGAGCACAAATCAAAGAAGTAGAAACTGCCGGTGGCGACTGGCTTCATATTGATGTAATGGACGGGCTTTTTGTGCCAAGCATTTCTTTTGGTATGCCGGTTATCGAAAGCATCCGGCCTGCATCCGGTCTGTTTTTTGATGTGCATCTGATGGTGGTGGAACCAATCCGCTATATTGAAGAATTTAAGCGGGTGGGTGCTGATTTGATTACCATTCATGCGGAAGCCTGTGAGGACATTGCAGCAACGATAGATAAAATCCGTGCAGCGGGATGTAAGGTGGGTATTTCCATTAGTCCGGATACCGATGTTTCTGTGGTGGAACCATGGATTGAAAAAGTGGATATGGTTTTACTGATGTCTGTACATCCGGGTTTTGGGGGTCAGAAGTTTATTCCTGAAACTATGGATAAAATCCGTGCGGTCCGCCGTATGATAAACGAAAAGAATCCGCTCTGTGATTTAGAGGTGGACGGTGGAATTCATCTTGGAAATGTGGAAGAGGTTCTTGACGCCGGTGTAAACGTAGTGGTTGCGGGTACAGCGGTGTTCCGTGGAAGTATTACAGAGAATATGGCGGCGTTTTATGAAAAGTGTAAAAAGGATGCCTGCCATGAATAAAAAAGCGTGTATTATAACCGGCGGAGCTATTTCAGAAGTATTTCTTGCCGATTATTTGGACAACCATCCGTCAGAACTGAAAATAGTGGTAGACGGAGCTTTGGAAATCACCCATCGTCTGGGGGTAGAACCGGATTATATTGTGGGTGACTTTGATACGGTAAATCAGGAATTGCTGGAGTATTATGAAAATGACATTATATTACGGCATCCGCCGGAAAAAGATCAAACCGATACGGAGCTGGCAATAGAAACTGCCTTAAACTCCGGTTGCGACCGGTTGGTGTTTTTTGGCGCCACCGGTTCCAGATTAGACCATAGCCTTGGTAATATCTTTTTGCTGGAACGCCTTTTAAAACAGGGTATTGAAGCAGAAATCCTTAATGAAAACAACAAATTGTATTTGAAAAATCAAGGTTTTATTTTAAATCGAAAAGAAACGGAAGGAGATTTTGTTTCCCTGCTTCCTCTGACGGAAACGGTGGAAAACGTAACCCTTTGCGGTTTTAAATATCCGGTGGAGCATCTCACTTTTTACAGGGAGAAAACACTGGGAATCAGTAATGAAATTACAGAGGACAAAGCAACGGTGGAATTTTCTAAAGGAACCTTCATTGTTGTGGAATCCCGGGATAAATAAGGGAGCAAGAAAGGAAAAACACTATGAAATTAGGAATTGTGGGATTACCAAACGTTGGTAAAAGTACATTATTTAATTCTTTAACAAAGGCAGGAGCGGAGTCTGCAAACTATCCGTTCTGTACCATTGACCCGAATGTGGGCATTGTTCCGGTACCGGATGAAAGACTTGACGTACTCGGCAAGTTATATGATTCCGAGAAGGTAGTGCCTGCGGTTGTGGAATTCGTAGATATTGCAGGTCTTGTAAAGGGCGCATCCAAGGGTGAAGGTCTGGGTAACCAGTTCCTCGCCAACATCAGAGAGGTAGACGCAATTGTACACGTGGTACGTTGTTTTGAAGATTCCAACATTATTCATGTAGAAGGTTCCGTTGATCCGGTCAGAGATATCGAAACCATCGATATGGAACTTATTTTCTCCGATATGGAAGTTTTAGAGAGAAGAGCATCCAGAGTAATCCGCGGTGCTAAGAACGATAAGTCCTTAGCAAAGGAAGCTGCTATGATTGAACGTCTCCAGAAGCATTTAGAAGCAGGTAAGATGGCAAAGTCCTTCGAACTTTTAGATGACGAAGAAGCTGCTTTTTATGCAGAATACAACATGTTAACCGGAAAGCCTGTGATTTATGCGGCAAATGTTAAGGATTCCGACCTGGCTGACGAAGGTGCATCCAATGCTTTTGTACAGAAGGTAAAGGAATTTGCGGCAGGCGAAGGCTCCGAAGTGTTTGTTATCTGTGCCCAGATTGAGCAGGAAATTGCAGAACTGGATGAAGAAGATAAGAAGATGTTTTTAGATGACCTTGGTTTAACAGAAAGCGGTCTGGAAAAGTTAATCCGTGCCAGCTATCATACCCTTGGTCTTATCAGTTACTTAACCGCAGGTCCTAAGGAAACAAAGGCATGGACCATCACAAGAGGTACCAAGGCGCCTCAGGCTGCCGGAAAAATCCATAGTGATTTTGAACGTGGTTTCATCCGTGCGGAAATCGTAAGCTATGAAAACCTGACGGAATGCGGCAGCTTCAATGCAGCCAAAGATAAGGGCTTGGTTCGTTCCGAAGGAAAGGAATATGTAGTGCAGGACGGAGATGTTGTATTATTCCGTTTCAATGTATAATTGAGGTGCGTATATTTGAATATTTTTTTAACAACAGGCGGGCAGGTAAACTTTCCGGGATTAGGAATTAACATTGAACATTTGATAGAAGGCTTTGAAATATTCGGACTGCATATTTCTCTATCCGGAATACTGATTGCCGTTTCAATGTTTCTTGGATTGTTTATTACGGAACGTCTGGCAAAAAAAACAGAACAGAATACAGAGCATTATCTGGATTTAGCTATCCGGTTGGTGTTGGCCAGTGTGATTGGTGCCAGAGTCGGATATGTATTGAGCCATTGGCAGTATTTTATTACAGACCAGGGCAATGTATTTAATATCAGTGATGGCGGTATGTCCGCCCCGGGGGCTATTATTGCCGGCTTGCTTATGTCTTTTGTGTATTGCAGACAAAAGAAGTTATCCTGGCTGCAGATTTGTGACACATCCCTGCCGGGCATCGTATCCGGACAGATTGTAGCCAGTCTGGGATGCTTTTTCGGAAGAAATATGCTGGGCACCTATTCCGAAGGAACCTTCGCCATGCAGGTGGCACTTCAGGATGTGGATAGCCATGCCAAAGTACTTAGCAGATCCTCTGCCAATATGATTAAGGGGAATTTTTTACAGGTACATCCGGTGGCTCTATATGAAGCAGTAATTCTTCTTTTACTTCTGATTGTTTTACTTGTTATTTGGAAGTTTAAGAAAATAAACGGTATAATTATTTCTGCATACCTGATGGGTTATGGTCTCATGGTATTTTGTATGGAATTTATCCGGTTGGATTCCCAAAAGATTTTAGGAAGCGGTTTTTCTGTAGAGCACATTGTTGCCTGTGTGTTATTTTTGTCCGGGTTAATAATTTTATGTGACCAGGTGCATAAAAACAGAGTTCTTATGAAGGCTCAGCCAAAGAATCTTCCTACAGCTAAAAAGTAAAAAAATTAAAAATAGTTGAAGAGAACATATCAAAATTGCTTGATATGTTCTTTTTTTATGCTGTTTTATGCATTTTTCTCTTGCTATTTTATTCAAAGTGGAGTAAAATGGGGTAAAGAGTGGTATATAGTGGGTGAAAATGGAGCAAAGTGGAGCGGTACGAAGGAGGTGAGCCGGATGTTCATGGGTGAATACAATCATACGATTGACGAAAAGGGACGCATTATTGTTCCGTCTAAGTTTCGTGAAGCACTTGGAGATAATTTCGTAGTAACCCAGGGATTAGATGGCTGCCTTTTTGTATATTCCTACGCTGAGTGGGAAAACTTCGTGGAAGGTTTAAAACAACTTCCGGGTACCAAAGAAGCCAGACAGCTGCAACGTTACTTTATGGCGGGTGCAGCACCATGTGAGGTGGACAAGCAGGGTAGAATCCTGATTCCTTCCAAACTCCGTATGGCGGCAGGTCTGGAAAAAGAAGTAGTGTTTGTTGGCGTGCTCTCCAAAATTGAAATTTGGAGCAAGGAGCGCTGGGAAAAGAACGATTGTTACGACAATATGGATGAGGTTGCAGAACACATGTCAGGGTTTGGCCTCAGCTTTTAAAGAAAGGACAGGTTAGTATGGACCAAAAAGATTTTAAACATATTTCCGTATTGTTTAAAGAAACAGTAGACGGTCTGAATGTAACTCCGGGCGGTATCTATGTGGATGGAACCTTGGGCGGTGCAGGACATGCAAAAAGTGTATGTGAGCAGTTAAAGGGCGAAGGAAAATTCATCGGTATCGACCAGGATGCGGACGCCATTGCAACAGCCACCGAGCGCTTAAAGGAATTCCCGTTTGTTACTATTGTAAGAAGCAACTACGAGAACATGCCGGCGGTATTAAAAGAACTGGGTATAGAAAAGGTGAACGGTATTATGTTAGACCTTGGCGTATCCTCTTACCAGTTAGATACTGCAGAACGCGGATTTACATACAAAGTGGATGCACCTTTGGATATGCGCATGGACAACCGTATGGACAAAACTGCAAAGGACATTGTTAATGAATACAGCGAAATGGAACTGTTCCGCATGATCAGGGATTACGGAGAAGACCAGTTTGCAAAGAATATTGCAAAGCACATTGTACGGATGAGACAGAAAAAACCGTTAGAAACCACTTTTGAACTGGTGGAGGCTATTAAAGCAGCAATTCCTGCTAAAATCCGTATGAATACCGGGCATCCGGCAAAGAAAACCTTCCAGGCAATCCGCATTGAATTAAACAGAGAACTGGAAGTGTTGGAGAATACCTTAGATGCAATGATTGATCTTCTGGCACCGGGTGGAAGACTTTGTGTAATCACCTTCCACTCCCTGGAAGACAGAATTGTAAAAGTTAAATTTAAAGAAAATGAGGACCCGTGCACCTGTCCGAAAAATTTTCCGGTTTGTGTATGCGGTAAAAAAAGTAAAGGTAAGGTAATTACCAGAAAGCCGATTCTTCCTTCGGAAGAAGAGCTTCAGTATAATTCAAGATCGAAGAGTGCAAAACTTAGAATTTTTGAAAAAGCTTAATCAAACAAGGTTGGAATGGATTCCAACCGGGAGGTTATTATGGAAGATAAAAGACGTTATATGACAGGTTATGAATATGGTTCTGCAGCCAGAAAGTTACAGCCGCAGTGGGAACAGGAAGAAGTAAAACGTCCGCGCAGGGTAGAGCAGCAGGAGGCACAACCAAAAGTAAAGGCAGTACAGAGTATTGACCTTGTTTCTTCCCTGTTGTTAATGACTGCAATTATGGCAACTTTATTTGTTTGCGTAAACTATTTAAAAGTGCAGTCGGATGTGGTACAATTAAATAAGTCCATTTCCGCTTTGGAAAAGCAGATTACAAGTCTTGACAAAGAAAATGATGCGTTAGAAGCAGTTCTGGAAAATGAGACCTATGATTTGGAAACCGTATACCAGCTGGCAGTTGGCGTTTTGGGTATGGTATATCCAAACAATAATGAAGTGATTTATTATAATAATGAGTCTGAGGGATATTTCAGACAGTATCAGGATATTCCGGAATAAGTGTGAGGAACTATGCAGGAGAGGCAGGAAAAACCAAAAAAGAAAAAGATTAAGAAGTTTAAGTACTGGATGCAGACAAGCCTTGTTGTTATATTTGGTGTTATTGTTGCGGTTTTTCTGGTCCTGATGATTCGTCTTGCTTTCCTTTCAGGAAAAGATAAGTATGAAAAGAGTGCACTGGCCCAGCAGAGCTATGTTTCATCGGTCATCCCGTATAAGCGGGGTTCCATTTTAGACAGAAACGGCAATGTGTTGGCGGCCAGTGATTTAATTTATCATCTGATTCTTGACCCTAAGGTGCTTTTAAACAAGGAAGAAAATGTGGCGCCGACTATAGAAGCTCTTGTACAGGTATATGGGTTTAATGAAGCAGAGCTTCGTACTATTCTTGTAGAAAAGGCAGAAAGCTCCTATGTTGTTCTTAGACGACAAATGTCGTATGCCGATAAAGAGCTTATGACCAAATATGAAGAAGAATGGGCAAAGAAAAAGGAACAGGATAAGGAATTAAAAGGTGATATTAAAGGGGTATGGTTCGAAGAAGAGTATAAGCGCTCCTATCCGTATCAGTCTGTCGCTTCTCATATTATCGGATTTACCGTTTCCGGTGATGTGGGAACCTATGGTATTGAGCAACAGTACAATGATGAACTGACAGGTGTTAACGGTAGAACATACGGCTATTATGATGCCAGCCTGAATATCCAGAAAACAGTGAAAGAAGCAATTAACGGTAATCAGATTGTTTCTACTATTGATGTTAACGTACAAAGCGTAATTCAGCGCCATGTTGAAAATTTTCTGAATTCCGTAGGGGCAGAAAATGTAGGTGTAATTATGATGGATGCCGATACCGGTGAGGTTCTTGGTATGCAGTCTAATTATAGTTATGATTTAAATGCACCAAGAAATTTATCAACAATTTACACAGAAGATGAGCTTGCTCTTATGAGTGATGAACAAAAAGTAAATGCCATGTACGATATTTGGCGTAATTTTTGTATCAGTGATGCCTACGAGCCGGGATCTACTTTTAAACCGATTACGGTGGCTGCGGCACTGGAAGAAATGATTACCGATATCAATGCCGAATATACTTGTGACGGCAGGGAGCATTTCGGAGAGGAAATAGTAATAAAGTGCAGTAATTCCAGAGGTCATGGTAAGTTAAGTCTTGCGCAGACATTGATGTTTTCCTGTAATGATGCCATGATGCAGATTGCAGCGGCAGAAGGAAGAGATATTTTCCATGCATATCAAAAACATTTCCGGATGGGTTCCAAAACAGGAATTGATTTACCGGGTGAAACTGCAGGTGAGTTAATTGCCTTGAATTCTTTAAATCAGACGGAGCTTGCAACCAGTAGCTTTGGCCAGTCCTTTACAGTAAATATGATGCAGATGGCATCCGCATTTGCTTCTTTAATCAATGGTGGAACTTATTACGAACCGCATGTTGTAATGGCAATAAAAAACTCTGCCGGTGCCACAATAGAAAAAATCAATCCGGTAGTAGTGACTAAAACGGTTTCTGCAGATACCAGTGCATTCATCAAAGAAGCAATGTATCTTACCGTAAAAGAAGGTACGGCAACAAAGGCACAAATGGATGGTTATTTACTTGGCGGAAAAACCGGAACAGCTCAGAAGTATCCTCGTGAAGCAGGTAAAAATCTGGTTTCCTTTATTGGTTTTGTTGAATCGGAAGACCGTACAGTAGTGATTTATGTGGTTGTGGATGAAGCCCACGACCCTGAAAAAATGTCAAAGTCTGCAACTGCGTCTACAATGGCTGCTGCCATATTGGAAGAAGCATTGCCATATCTTAAGATATATCCGGAAGGAGAAATCAAGTATCGGGTTGAAATGATTCAGGAGGATGATTTGGTAATCAACGAAGAAGACAACCCGGATTATCTTCCGGAAAACAATGAAGAAACTACCGATATCATCCCGGAGTAGCTGTTCATAATTTCAAAAGAAAAAGAATACAATAAAAGGATAAGAAAAGAAGAAGGGCTTGCCATGCAATTGGTCAGAACATTTCAGAAGCGAAATCTTTTACTTGTCCTTTTTGTAGTTACGACGGTTGCTTTACTGCTTTTGGTACGTATCTGGTATTTGATGGTACCCGGCTCGGAGGGGCTTTCGAAGGCTGCAAAGGATTTACATGAAAGAGAACGGGTGATTAAAGCAGAACGTGGTAAAATCTATGACAGAAACGGTGTAGTATTGGCTGATAACATGCCGGTTTGCACTATATCAGTCATACATAATCAGATGAAAGACCCCGAACGTGTTATTGAGGTTTTGTGTAAGGAGCTTTCCTTGGAGGAAGCTTATGTTAGAAAAAGGGTGGAGAAATATTCCTCCATTGAGACAATAAAAACAAATGTGGTTAAAGCAGTTGCTGATGCTGTCCGGGCATATGAACTGGATGGTGTGATGGTGGATGAAGATTACCGTCGGTATTATCCTTATAATTGTCTGGCGTCCAAGGTGATTGGATTTACCGGCAGCGATAATCAGGGGATTCTTGGGTTGGAAGTTAAGTACGATTTCTGGCTGAAGGGTGAAAACGGAAAGATTCTTACCATGGCAACGGCCCATGGGGTGGAAATTCCTGACATGGCAGAAACAAGGGTGGCTCCTATCGCAGGAAACAACTTAAAAACATCATTGGATATAGTGATTCAGAGCTATGCGGACCAGATTGCCAATAAGGTTTTGGAAACTAAATCCGCCAAAAATGTAAGCATACTTGTGATGAATCCCAACAATGGCGAAATGTATGCCTTAACTAATGTGCCGGAATATGATTTAAACCAGCCGTATGAATTGTTGGAAGTATATACGGCAGGACTTTCAGATGCAGAGCTGACTGCGGCAAAAAAGACAGAGTTGTTAAACCAAATGTGGAGAAACTCCTGTATCAGTGACACCTATGAACCTGGTTCTGCCTTCAAAATAATTACAGCAACAGCTGCACTGGAACATGGAAAATTAAGTACCGCTGACCATTTTCATTGTCCGGGATATAAAATTGTGGCAGACCGCAGAATTCGCTGTCATAAAACAAAGGGCCATGGTTCCCAAAGCTTTGCGGAGGCTGTTATGAATTCCTGTAATCCGGCCTTTATGGAAATTGGTGGAAGAACCGGTGCTGTAAATATGTATGATACATTTAAAACGCTGGGGCTTTTTCAAAAAACCGGCATTGATTTGCCGGGAGAAGCATCGTCTATTATGCATAAGATAGATAATATAAAAGAAGTAGAGCTGGCTACCATATCCTTTGGACAGTCCTTTCAGATTACGCCGCTGCAGCTGATGTCGGCGGTAAGTACGGTAGTAAACGGGGGAACTAGGGTGACTCCGCATTTTGCCACTGAAATTATTAATGTTGCCGGTGACACTATAAAAACCATTGAGGGAACGGCCGAAACCGGTGTGATTTCCGAGAGTACAACAGAGATTATGCGGACGGTTCTGGAGCAGGTAGTTTCTGAAGGAACCGGCCATAACGCCTATGTGGAAGGTTTCAGCATTGGGGGAAAAACCGCAACCTCCGAGAAACTTCCGAGAAGAAGCGGGAAATATATTGCTTCTTTTATTGGATTTGCTCCGGCAAAGAATCCGGAAGTGATTGCCATGGTTATTATTGATGAGCCTCAGGGGCAATATTACGGCGGTACCATTGCAGCACCGGTAATGGCAGAGCTGTTTGAAGTAGTTCTGCCGTATCTTGGTATAGAACAGGAGCCGGTGGGAGAGGCGGAAAGTAATTGATTTTTGTTGCACATTTTACATTTTGTGATAGAATAAGAACAGATTAAGAAAAGGGAGATTACATCATGTTTGAAAATAAAAAAGTTACTGTAGTAGGAAGCGGCATCAGCGGTATTGCCGCAGCAAAGCTGTTGTTACATAAAAATGCCGTTGTAACCTTATACGATGGCAATGAGGCACTGGATAAAGAAAAAGTATTGGAGCGTATCGGCGCCAAGCTTCCGGTGGTATGCGGTGAGTTTACAAAGGAACTGGCAGAGCAGACAGAGCTTCTTGTTTTAAGTCCGGGAGTACCAACTGATTTGCCTTTTGTTTTAGCATTAAAAGAACAGGGAATCCCTGTGTGGGGCGAAATTGAGCTGGCTTACCGGGTGGCCGGCGGTAAGTTTATCGGTATTACCGGAACCAACGGAAAAACCACAACCACAGCACTTACCGGCGAGATTATGAAGCAGTATTTCAACGAAGTATTTGTTGTGGGAAATATCGGAATTCCTTATACAGAACTGGCAGAGCAGATTGGTGAAAACGCAGTAACCGTGGCGGAACTTTCCAGCTTCCAGTTAGAAACGGTACAGGATGATTTTGTTCCGGATGTGAGCATGATTTTAAATTTGACACCGGACCATTTGAACCGCCATTATACCATGGAAAATTACGGAAGGGCAAAGCTTAATGTGGCAAAGCATCAGACGGCTGCCCAGACCTGTATTTTAAATTTTGAGGATGAAGCTTTAAGAAGATATGCCAAAGAGCTTTCCTGTAAGATTTTATGGTTTTCCAGCCGTCAGAAGCTTACAGAAGGGCTATATCTTGACGGAAATAAAATTATGTATGCAAAGAACGGTGAAATTACCGAAATTTGCAAAACAGAAGAATTAAATATTATCGGTAACCATAATTATGAAAATGCCATGGCTGCTATCGGTGCGGCTTTATGTATGGAGGTGCCTCTGGAGGCTTTACGCCGTGGCTTAATTAATTTCCATGCCGTAGAGCATCGTATTGAGTTTGTGGCAACCAAGCGTGGCGTAGACTATTATAACGATTCTAAAGGAACCAATCCGGATGCGGCTATTAAGGGTATTCAGGCTATGAGTAAACCAACCCTTTTGATTGGTGGCGGTTATGATAAAAACTCGGAATATGACGAGTGGATTGCGGCTTTTGACGGCAAGGTAAAACATCTGGTGCTTATCGGCCAGACCAAAGAAAAGATTGCAGAAACCGCTAAGCGAATGGGTGTGGAATCCGTTGTTCTTATGGAAACCTTTGAAGAAGCCATGGAGTTTTGTGTATCCCATGCCAAAGCAGGAGATGCAGTGCTGCTTTCTCCGGCTTGTGCAAGTTGGGGCATGTTCAAAAACTATGAAGAACGCGGCCGGATTTTTAAAGACTATGTAAAAGGAATTAAAGAATGAATCAAAGAAGACCGGAACAGGTAGCAGAACCTCAACAGAATACGAAAAGAGTACCGGGCAGATTACGCAGGGCCTATGACTTCAGCCTGCTGTTTCTGACCTTCTTTCTGGTGTGTTTTGGTCTTATTATGATTTACAGCACCAGCTCTTATAATGCAGTAAAATTTTATGGGGATGCTACATTTTTCTTAAGAAAACAGCTGATTTTTGCTGTGTTTGGTATGGTTGTAATGGTGGTAGTGTCCAAAATTGATTATCGATATATTACTCATCCATTGCCGGTGATTAAAATTAAGCCGGTAACGGTATTATATCTGCTTTGCCTTGTACTGCAGGTTGTTGTTTTATTTGTAGGTGAAGAAATCAAGGGTGCCAAACGTTGGATTGAAATTCCGGGAATAGGAACTTTCCAACCGTCGGAGTTAACAAAGATATGTATCGTTTTATTAACGGCATATCTGGCCAGCCGTGCCCCTAAGGCATTAAATAAATTCAGCGGCTTTGTTGGTGTGCTGCTACGTGTTGCTCCGTTAATTATACTGGTTGTTATCGAAAACTTAAGTACAGCCATTGTTCTTGCCGGAATTGTATTCGTAATCTGTTTTGTAACCAGCAAAAAGAAAGGCTACTATTTTGTTGTAATCGGTCTGGGAATAGCAGCGGTGGCGTCGGTATTTTTATTTGGTGATGCCTTCCGTATGGAACGTATTGATGCGTGGCTGAATGTGGAAACCCATCCAAAGGGATATCAGACATTACAGGGTTTATATGCAATTTCTTCCGGCGGAATTTTAGGAAAAGGACTTGGTAACAGCGTACAAAAGCTGGGCTTTATTCCGGAATCCCATAATGATATGATTTTCTCTGTTATTTGCGAGGAACTTGGACTTGTGGGTGCCATTGCCATCTTACTTTTGTTTCTGTTATTGCTGTGGAGATTATTTGTAATTGCGGTTAATGCCCCTGACCTTTACGGCAGCCTGATTGCAGTCGGTGTTATGACTCATATTGCGGTACAGGTAATTATCAACGTGGCGGTAGTAACCAACACGATGCCTTCCACAGGTATTCCGTTGCCGTTTATCAGCTACGGAGGAAGCTCCCTGGTGGCGCTGTTGTTTGAAATGGGCATTGCTTTAGGAGTATCTAACCAGATTGAATACAGAGAATAGGTTTTTAAAGAATGAAGGAACAGGAAAATAATTACACAAAGGATAATTGGCTGTCCGTGAAGTATATGGTAGTTATACTTGTGGTACTTACTGTTTTTGCGGCCGGCATCTGGGGATTTAATACCTACCGGTTAAAAGAGGTTATGGTAGAAGGCTTGTCCCGGTATACAAAAGAGGAATTTCTTCAGAAAATGGAGTCCGGATTTCCTTTTGTGTTGACACCGGTATACTGTTTGCAGGATTCCTTGGTGCAAAAGACAATTCCCTTTGTGGAAAAGTACGAAATTGAATATACAGACAGTCATTCGGCCCGGGTTGTCGTACACGAAAAACGTGTTACCGGATGTGTTATTGTTATGGGCCGGTACATGTTTTTTGATAAAGACGGTATTGTTGTGGAAACCGCAGACACCGGGTTGGAAGGTATTCCGGTAATTACCGGTTTGAAATTTGATGAAATTGTTTTATACCGGAAGATAAATGTACAAAAACAAAGTTTGTTCGATACTATTTTGGAACTGACCCGTCTGATGGAACAGGAGGGGATTGTAGCAAAAGAGATTTCGTTTGCTTCTAATTATGAGGTAACATTGTATTTGGATAATGTTACGGTACAGCTGGGAAAGAGGACAAGCTATGATGAACAGATTAACGCTTTAGGAGGGATTTTAAAGTCTCTGCAGGGAAGAACCGGAACCATAGATATGAGAAATTATTCCAAAGAAAACGGTGAGGTTATTCTGAAAGAGCAGTAATTATATAGTTTTAGAAAAAATATACCTAAAAAATGAAAAAAATCGAAAAATATGCTTGATTAATACGGCATTTGCAAGTATTATATAGTATAGATATATTGGAAGAAGTGTTTATAGACACAAGATATTGTGAGTAATATGGAATTAGACAGAATATAATCTATTTTTAGATAAAAGGAGGATAAATCCGTGGGCAGAAATATGATTGAAATTAGTAAATGCGAACCGGATGTAGCAGCAAGAATCTTAGTTGTAGGTGTCGGCGGCGGCGGTAATAA
>JAZNXI010000175.1:0-11266 GCA_045593825.1 Lachnospiraceae bacterium | reverse complement strand
CATCTGCCGCATTAAAATGTGTTATATCTAACACTTTGTTATTAAACAAAGCATAGTATACTTCGTAAATAGGAATTAAAATATCTTCACTGGATTCGCCTTTTGTTCCGTAATTCAATTCCTCAACAATTACTTTGCAGAGTGTATCTGCAAGATTTTTTTCAATGATATAATAATATGCTTTTTGTGTATCTGCATCCAGTGTTAAATAAATATTCTGGCCCGGAACAGGTTCCGAAATAATTTCGGTACTTATGACTTTTCCGCTGCTGCTTAAGGTAATACGTTCAACACCCTTTGTTCCGGAAAGAATATGTTCTAATTCTTTTTCAATACCGGTTTTACCAACATAGTCGGAAAGTTGATACATACCTTTACCATCTTCCCCGTTAAGGGTTTCCAGTTCCGCCTCTGTTACCTGACCGGTATAACCTATTACATGAGCAAAATACTTGGCGTGGTTGTATCCTCGTTTGGTGCGCTGTACCACAGATACACCGGGAATTTCACCACTGGATTCGGAAATGGCAGCAATGGTTGCCTCATCAATGTTAGATGCAATGGTTAACTGGGCTGATTTATCAACCAGTGTAAAAAAATGATACCGTACCGTTACAATATCCAAGGCTTCCTCCAGCGTGTATTCGTCGGAAACCTGAAACATTACACTGGATTTATTTCCTTTACAAAGAAATTCGAATACTTCTTCCGCAGTAGCCTCTTTCTGCTCGTCAGACAAGGAACTGACAGAACGAAGTCCATAGGCATTTTTCTTAAAACGCTGTTCCGCAGTACCGGAAACATTGAAATATAATTCTCCGTTTTCATCAATATCAATTGCAAAATCCAGCTCCATATCGTATCCATGCTGCTTTAAAATAGACACCATTTTATGAATGGATTCATTTTTTGCGGCATTCGTACTGTTTTGAGCACTATCTTCCAGTAAGACGGAAAAAGATAACTCATTATAAGCAAGCAATTGACCGTTTGTATCATAAATCAGTCCACGGGTACTTGGAATATAGCGGTCTACTACTTTATAGTAACTCTGCTTCTCTTCTACTTCTTCGCCTTGAACAATCTGCAATTCAAACATACGATGCAGTAAAACAAAGGTCAAAACAGAATATAAAACAGAAAGCCAAAACAACCGGGACATGAGAAGCCCTTTAAATTTTTCAACGATAAATTTAATCATCATGCTTTCCTTCCAGGCGGAGTAACAAACGATGTATACCATGGAATGCCGGATATAATGCAAGACTTGCTAAAATGGTATACAACATCCGTGGTAATATCGTATAAATAAAATAAGTATGAAGTTCCAATTTACCTCTGAGGAGGAAAAATAAAACATAATACATAAAAGAGTATAAAAGCTCTCCGGCTAAAATGAGTGCTCCGGGAACAAAATAATCTCTTTCATAATAAATTTTGTGGGCAAAGCCTGCCAAAAAAGCAACAATCATGTATAGAATTGCACAAAAGCCCACGGTTTCCGAAAAGCAAAGATCTAACAGCATTCCTGCAAAAAAACCTGTAATCATGGCAGAAATCTGACCTTTGTTATAAGCTATCGTTACCACAAGAATTAAAAGACAATTCGGTACAACTCCTGATATTCTTATAAAAGAAAACAGGGATGTCTGTAATAAAAAGCATAATATCAATTCTAATAAGGTTACAATTACACGTACCACAAAATAATCCCTTTCGTATTACTTTTCATCCAATTCAAAGGATTCTTTTAATTCTTTAATAATCAATACTTCATCCAGATGTTCAAAATCCACAACAGGTGTAAGATATGCGGTTTTTGTCATGTTACTGGAATCAATACGGATATCGGTTACATATCCGATTAAAATTCCCTGCTGATATTTATCACTGATATGAGAGGTAACTACCTCATCACTCTCGTTAATATCGGAATCCAACGGAATCATGGAAACTTTGATTCTACCATCGGAAATCATGGAATTTAAGTCACCGGATACAATACAAGTGTCAGAAGTTTTTATAAACATACCGCTGACCTTGCTGCTGTCATCAATAATGGACCTGACCGTAGCAGAATTTTTTCTGACGGATGTAACAATACCCACCAGACCGTTTCCTGCCATAACATTCATATTTACTTCAATACCGTCTTCAGAACCCTTATCGATGGTAAAAACGTTATACCAGCCGTTGCTCTCTCTTGCAATGATTCTTGCAGCAACCTTTGGATAATCCGGATATTTTTTATCTAACTCATATAACTCCTGCAAACCGGCCAACTCATATTTTTCCTGAATGATAAGCTGGTTTTCTGAAGTTAATGCTGCCACCTGAGCCTTTAATTCTTCATTTTCCGCCTGCAGATTTTTTAAATTACCAAGCAGTTCCAATTTATCGGAAACAGAACGGCCAACCACGTTAATTCCTTTTTGCATAGGAATAATGATTGTTTCAACACCGTCCCGAACCGGTTGGATAAATTGCGGAAAACGATAAGAAACAAACACGATGGCCACTGTCAAAAAGAACAGCAGGAAAAAAACATGCTTTGGTAAAATCGATATTGTCTTTTTGTCGTTACGCCTGCGCCTGTTTCTGCGTCTTTTTTGCATATCAGCCTCCGTAATAGGTCTGTTTTAAGGAAAATGCAAGGCAGTCGTACTTGGAACTGTCTTCCAAAATTCTGCCAAGACCATTAACAACCGTATTGGCAGGGTCTTCTGCCACCTTGACATCAAGCTCGGTTTCCTTGGCGAATAATTCATTAATCTTCTTAATGTTTGCAGAACCGCCGGTAATATATATTCCGGAATCAATAATATCAGAAGAAATTTCCGGAGGAGTTTTCTCTAATATTATACGTACAGCATCAACGATGGAATGCAAACTTTCGTTAATGGTTTCGTATACAAATTCAGAATCAATTTCTGCTTCGGTCGGAAGACCGCTCATTACATCACGGCCGTAAACCTTAATGGTTTCATGCTCCGGATTAATGGCATATGCCAGCTTCTTCTTAATGGTTTCTGCGGTTTTATGACCGATAATAAGATTATATTTTTTCTTTACGTTATTGATAATAAGTTCATCAAACTTATTGCCGCCGGTGGTAACCAGCTTACTAAGTACAATACCGCCTAAGGACATGATGGAAATTTCGGTTGTATCTGCACCGATGTTAACAACCATAACTCCGCTTGCATTCATAACATCAAGTCCGGAACCGATAGCATCGGCAATCGGCTTTTCTACAACGCGTACCTTTTTTGGTTTTGCAATAGAACTTGCTGCCAAATCAAAAAATGCTCTTTTTTCCACCTCGGTAACATCTGTTGGTGCTGCCACAATGATGTCTGCACCGGAGATTTTACCGGATTTATCAATAATTGTTTTTAATGCCTTGTTCAAAAGAGAAAGCATATTTGCAATATCTGCAATTACACCGTTCTTTACCGGATAAGTTACTAAAAAATTATCCGGTGCCTTACCAAGCATTTCAAAAGCTTCATCTCCGATGGCCATTACTTCGTTATTGCATAATGCAATAATATTCTTTTCATCAAAGATAACACCTTCATTCTTTCTGTATATTTTAATCGTGCTTGTACCAAAATCAATTCCAAAAACTTTTGCGCTCACGATAATTACCCCTTTCTTAAAAATATGTGGTTCAATCATCTTATTGTACCACTATTTCGATCTCTTTTCAATCTCCGAATTACAGAAAACTACGATGAGTTTTTTTAATACAAATAACAATTCATTCAGATTTAAGATACCCTTCCGCATTCAGACTTATGTATGAATCCTGACCGATAATAATGTGGTCTTTTAAAGGGATTCCCAGCAATTCTCCTGCTTTTGCAATACGTTCCGTAGTTAAAATATCCTCTCTGCTTGGTGTCGGATCACCACTGGGATGGTTATGAAGCAGGATAACTGCAACACCGTTTTTCTTCAATGCCTTCAAATATATTTCCCTCGGATCTGCGATGGAAGAACTTATGGTGCCCACTGATAAAACTTCCTCGGAAAGTATCCTGTTTTTACTGTCTAAAACAAGCAAAATCAAGCATTCCCGCTGGGAATATTTTAATTGTGCACCAAAATAGTATACTACATCCTCCGAGGAGCTTATTTTTTCTCCAAATAATCTTTTTCCCCTGGCAAGACGCCTTGCCAATTCACATACACAGAGTATCTGAATTGCTTTTACCCGGCCGATACCGGGCAAAGACTTCAGTTCTTCCGCATCCAGGTTCCATAATGCCTGTAACCCGTCTCTTCCGCAAAATTCCAAAATCCGGAGAGCAACCTGGTCGGCCCGTTCTGTTTTTGTTCCGGTACGGATAAGAACGGTCAATAATTCTTTATCCGAAAGATGCTCTGCACCCTCCGACTCCGCTTTTTCATAGGGCTGCTCGGAAACCGGCAGCTCCTTCATTGTAACTTTTGTTTCCATGAATTCCCTTTCTCCATCTCTCCCAAAACGAAGGAATCCATTCATAAAAACAACTACAGTTTACGATATAAGAAAAATGCTGCAACAATACCAAGAATACTTGCAATGGTAATCTTAATCTGAAGTCCGAACTGCAGCGTAAGAACACCCAAATCAAGAATTAATGCGGAACCGCCTGCTCCGGTAATTCCGAAGGACTGGCCGTAATCCAGCCAGGCAAGCCAGGAAACATCTTTCGCCAGATGTCCCAGAAAACCGCCCAATACAACGCCGGCAAGCATCAGTAATAATAATACAAGTGAATTTCTTTTCATTTTATACTCCTCCGGAAATTATAAATTAAGCAGTCCTGCTTCTTTCATTTTCTGTACAGACATCATAATGCCAAGTTTTGCATGATACCAGGTAAGTCCGCCCTGGAAATAAACCGCAAAAGGTGGCTGAATCGGTGCATCTGCGGAAAGTTCGATGGAAGAACCCTGTACAAACGCTCCTGCCGCCATAATTACATCGGAATGATATCCCGGCATCGGCCAAGGCTCCGGTGTCACATGACTGTCTACCGGTGCAGCAGCCTGGATACCTTGACAGAAAGCAATAATTCCTTCCGCACTCTTTAAAGTAACTGCCTGGATAATATCATAACGCGGCTCTGTTCCGTTTGGAATAACCGGATAACCAAAGCTTTCATAAATATTTGCCGCAAAAATAGCACCCTTTAACGCACCGGCAACAACTGTCGGTGCCAGGAATAAGCCCTGGAAGAACTGCTGGTTTAATCCTAAGGTTGCGCCAACCTCCCGGCCGAGTCCAGGTGCCGTCAAACGGTATGCACACTGCTCTACATACTCTTCTTTTCCGACAATATAGCCTCCAATCGGAGCAAGGCCACCGCCCGGATTCTTAATTAAAGAACCAACACAAAGATCAGCACCCACTTCCGATGGTTCGATTGTCTGGACAAACTCACCATAGCAGTTATCTACCATGCAGATAACCTCCGGCTTAATACCCTTGATAAAGGAAATCAGTTCACCAATCTGCTCTACGGAAAGTGTTGGTCTGGTCTGATAACCCTTTGAACGCTGGATGGTAACCAGTTTTGTTTTTTCATTGATGGCAGCACGGATTCCATCGTAGTCAAAGGAACCGTCAGGAAGTAAATCTACCTGGGAATAAGAAACTCCGTATTCCGCTAAAGAAGCAGGTGTCGGATTTATTCCGATAACACCCTCCAGAGTATCATATGGTTTTCCGACCGGAGATAAAATTTCATCCCCCGGGCGGGTATTCGCCGCCAGGGCAACGGTAAGTGCATGGGTTCCGCAGGTTAAGGACGGACGCACCAGTGCAGCTTCTGCCTTGAAAATATCGGCATAAATCGCCTCTAACACATCACGGCCGATATCATTGTAACCATAACCGGTGGTAGCTGCAAAATGAATATCGCTTAACTGGTTTTTCTGCATAGCGGCAATTACCTTCATCTGGTTATATTCCGCTACCGCATCAATTGCTTCAAACCGTTCCTTTAAATTGTTTTCAATTTTTGTGCAGTAATTCAGCACGCTGTCAGAAATCTTTAACTGACGGTACATGTTGTAAAGCTCTGTATTCATGGTTTCATTCCTTTTTCGTTAATTATTTTCAGCATTTCTGCAAGAATTTCTTCATCATTCCCGTGAAAATCCGGACGGTTCAGCCAGATTACGTCATCTTCCCGTTTAAACCAGGTTATCTGACGCTTTGCAAAGTGTCTGGTGTCACGTTTCAGTACATAAACCGCATCTTCCAAGGTGTATTCCCCTTGTAAATAAGCCACAATTTCCTTGTATCCTAATCCTTGCATGGAAACAGCGCTTGTGGGAACTCCCGCATCCAGAAGTTCTTTCACTTCATTTACAAGTCCCTGTTCCAGCATAATATCAACTCGCAGATTGATACGGTCATATACCGTTTTCCTATCATCGTTTAATACAAAGTAAGCAAAATTATACGGGGATTCCTTCTGTTTTTGTTCTTCATTATGTTCAGAAATTTTCTGCCCGCCGCTTTTTTCGTAAAATTCCAAAGCACGTATTACCCGCTTCACATTATTCGGATGAATTTCTTCTGCAGCCTTGGCATCAATTGCTTTTAATTTATCATGAAGGACCTCAGCCCCCTGCTCGGCAGCAAACTTTTCCAACGCTTCACGGTAAGATTTATCATCGTCATTTTCCGTAAAATCTATATCGTAAAGCACCGCCTGAATATAAAAGCCGGTACCGCCGACAAGAATCGGAATTTTCCCCTGACTCCAGCACTGCTCCATGGCCTGTTTTGCCAGCTTTGCAAACAGCACCACATTAAACTCTTCCTCCGGTTCAAGTATGTCAATCAGATGATGTGTTACACCATCCATTTCTTCCGGCAAAATTTTTGCGGTACCGATGGTCATATTTTTATAAACCTGCATGGAATCTGCAGAAATAATTTCTCCGTTTACCGCTTTTGCCAGGGCTATCGACAATTTTGTTTTACCTACGGCCGTTGGTCCGGTAAGGATAATTAATGGTTGTTTCATAACTGTAACTCCAAAAGTATTAGGAAAATATAATTAAACAATACGTTTAAACTTGCGTTCCAACTCGTATTTAGACATGGAAATAGTGGTTGGTCTTCCGTGCGGACAATGATAAGGGTTGTCCAGCGTCAGCATATCGGAAATCAACTGCTTTGCTTCTGCCTCCGACATTCGGTGATTACCTTTTACTGCTGCCTTGCAGGAAAGAGAGGCTACTTTTTCCAACAAAACATCTGCATTTTTAAAATCCCGCTCCGAAAGCAGTGTATTTAATACTTCCGTAAGCAACTCTTTGCTGTCTACGGTAACTAAATCCGCAGGGACTTCTGTTACCTTAAATTCCAGTCCGCCAAATTCTTCGATTTCAAAACCGAGACGTTGAAATACATCCAGGTTTTTCTTTAAGCATTCTGCTTCTCTCATGGTTAAGGAAAGAATCATTGGTGGCAGCAGGCTTTGGGTATAAATTTCCTCCTGATTACGGAGTTTTTCCATGGTTCTTTCGAACAATACTTTTTCGTGGGCTGCATGCTGGTCGATAATAAACAGCTGTTCTTCCATTTCAATCAGCCAATAAGTTGCAAATACCTGGCCGATTAACGTAAATTCTTTGCGGTTATCTTTTGCCAGCAAATCAGCCGGAAGTGCAATCTGCTCCGGTTTTGTTTGTTTTTCTACAATAGTAGACTCTTGGTTGTCCTGCTTATTTAAGAAACCGGAGGTTGCCCGGTATTCTTCTTTGCTCTCTTTAACAACATCATATAAAACCTGCATTTTTTGTTCTATGGTAGGTTTTACCTCATCCTGCTTATGGATGGCAGGCTCCAGCGGCTTTTGAACGTTAATCACAGGTTTACGTTCCATTACTGGAGCAGAATATACCGGCTTTGCTACCGTCTGCTCTTGCTCTTTACGCTTTACTTCAAAAGGCTCCGGCACAGAAATCTTTTGCTGTTGCAAAATCTCTTTTTTCTGTTCCTGTTTGTCCTCTTTTTCGGAAAGGGTAATCGGAACTATCATGTTTTTACCGGATAAGGTGTCCCGGATTACCTGATAAACAGCGTGATAAATCGCCTCATTGTTGGAAAACCGAAGTTCCATCTTGGACGGATGCACATTCACATCAATAAATTCCGGCGGAACCGTAATATGAATAGCGGTAAAAGGATACTTATGTCCCATCATGTAAGACTTATATGCATCTTCGATAGCTCGGTTAATGATGGCACATTTAATGTATCTTCCGTTAATAAAATAGTTTTCCTGGGTACGGTTTCCTCTGGCAATGACAGGCTTTCCGATATAACCGGAAATTTCAATTCCAAACTCATCCTTCGGATACTTTACAGGAAGAACCGCCATAGCAATATCCCTGCCGAAAATATGATAAATAATGTCCTTTAACTCGTTTCCTCCGGTGGTATGAAGCACTGTTTTACCGTTGTTCATGTATTTAAAGGAAATATCCGGCCTTGACAGGGCCATACGTTCCATCAGTTCATTGATGTAACCGCCTTCCGTCATGGCGGTTTTTAAAAATTTCTTTCTGGCAGGCACATTATAAAACAGATTTCTTACCAAAAAAGTGGTTCCGGACGGGCATCCCGCCTCTTCAAAGGCTTTTTCTTCCCCGCCTTCGATAACATAGCGGGAACCTACAAAGGCATCTTTGGTTTTTGTCAGTAATTCCACCTGGGCAACCGCACTGATACTGGATAAAGCTTCACCACGGAAACCTAAGCTTCCTACGGTAATTAAATCCAGAGCAGACTTGATTTTACTTGTGGCATGACGCAAAAAAGCGGTTTTGATATCGTCTTTTTCCATACCGCTGCCGTTATCGGTAACGCGAAGCAGGGAAATTCCGCCCTCTTTAATCTCTACGGTTACCGCTGTGGCACCGGCGTCGATGGCATTTTCCACCAACTCTTTTGCTACGGAAGCCGGACGTTCTACCACTTCACCTGCCGCTATTTGATTTATGGTTGCCTGATCCAAAACATTAATCTTGCCCATAGGTTCCTCTTTCTAAATAATGTATATATACACGGTTACTTTTTCAGCATTTCTTGTAGCTCATAAAGCTTATTCATAGCACTCATCGGTGTCATCTGAGATATATCAATACTCTTCAAAACATCAATCACCTCAGAAAAATCATCGGATGGTTCACCAAACAAACTTAACTGCCCCGGAGTTTCTTTCTTCCCGGACTTTTTAGATATTTTTCTTTCCAGCGCATCTTCCGGTTCCTCTGCAGAAGCTGCAACAGAAAGCACCGAGGTGTTAATATCATTCTTCGTTAACTGGTCGGCAATTTCATACGCCCGCCGTAAAACGTCTTCCGGCACCCCTGCAAGCTTTGCCACTTGGATACCATAGCTCTTATCGGCGCCGCCTTTAATAATTTTACGAAGGAAGATAATATCTTCGCCCTGTTCTTTTACAGCAATACAATAGTTGTTTACGCTGTTTAAGCGGCCTTCCAGCTCGGTTAATTCATGATAATGGGTGGCAAATAAAGTTTTTGCACCCAGCTTCCTGGCATCCGCAATATGCTCCACCACAGCCCAGGCAATGGAAAGCCCGTCATAGGTACTGGTACCGCGGCCGATTTCATCTAAAATAAGCAGGCTGTTGCGGGTGGCGTTCCTTAAAATATTGGCCACTTCCGTCATTTCCACCATAAAGGTACTCTGTCCGGAGGCAAGGTCATCGGATGCACCCACACGGGTAAAGATGCGGTCTACAATGCCGATTTGGGCATACTCCGCAGGAACAAAGCTTCCCACCTGTGCCATCAGTACAATTAAGGCAGTCTGTCGCATATAAGTAGACTTACCTGCCATATTAGGTCCGGTAATAATGGAAATACGGTGGCTTTCATTATCCAGATAAGTGTCATTTTCCACAAACATATCGTTTGGAATCATCTGCTCCACCACCGGATGACGGCCGTTCTTAATGTTGATTACACCATTTTCATTGATGGTAGGACGCACATAACGGTTGCGTTCCGCTACAACAGCAAGGGAAACATAGGCATCTGCCTTTGCCACCGCCTTGGCTGTCTGCTGAATACGAAGCACTTCATCTGCGATTTTATCACGTATTTCGGTAAATAAATCATATTCCAAGGAAAACAGCTTGTCCTCCGCACCAAGAATATCCTCTTCCATTTTCTTTAATTCCGGTGTAGTGTAACGCTCTGCATTTGCCAGAGTCTGCTTGCGGATCCACTCCTGTGGCACCAGCTCTTTATAGGAATTGGTAACCTCTAAATAATATCCGAATACACGGTTGAACTTAATTTTTAAATTTTTGATTCCGGTACGTTCCCGTTCTTCTGCCTCTAAGGTTGCAAGCCAGGTCTTACCTTCGGTTTTTGCCAGACGCAGACGGTCTACCTCTTCGTTATAGCCGGTTTTGATAATGCCGCCTTCTTTGATGGTAAGAGGCGGTTCCGGATCAATAGCTGCTTCAATTAAAGAAGCTATATCCTGCAGGGGATCAATCTCCTCATAAATCTGTTTCCATTCCTTCGAATGCAATTCTTCGGCAAGAATGCGGATATTCGGCAGCATCTGCAGGGAATTCATAAGAGCGATTAAATCCCTTGGATTTGCGGATTTATAGCTGACGCGGCCCATTAAACGCTCTAAATCGTAAATTGCGTCTAAATATTCCCGCATTTCTTCCCTGGTAATGACATGACGGTTTAATTCTTCAATAGCATCCAGACGTTCTTCAATATCCTGACGCTTAATTAACGGCTGCTCAATAAAACTGCGGAGCATTCTGGCGCCCATGGCCGTTTTTGTTTTATCAAGAACCCAAAGCAGGGAGCCTCTTTTTTGCTTTTCACGCAGAGTTTCCGTAAGCTCCAGGTTTCTTCTGGTGGAGCTGTCGATTACCATGAATCTTCCCGGCAAATAGGTAAGCAATCTGGTAATATGGCTCAAAGAGTTTTTCTGGGTTTCATAAAGGTAACGGAGCACCGAACCCGCCGCAATGGTACCAATTTCAAAATCTTTTAAACCAAGGCCATCCAAAGCACCTACTTTAAAATGCTGCTTTAATTCCTTTTCGCAGATTTCTTCATCAAAATACCAGTCTGCAAGTGGCGTAAGGGCAATATTTAACCGGTTTTTCAGGTCAGATAAATCGATACCGGACAATTCCAGTGTTGCATTATAAATAAGCTCGGAAGGAGCAAATTTAATGATTTCATCCAT
>JAZNXI010000174.1:0-6931 GCA_045593825.1 Lachnospiraceae bacterium | reverse complement strand
CCATGGTATAGTCGGTATCTTCCACCACGTCATGCAGAATACCCGCAATAATGGTTTCTTTATCCAGCTCCAGTTCTGCCAGGGTAATGGCAACACAAAGCGGATGTATAATATACGGCTCGCCGGATTTTCTCTTTTGATCTTTGTGCATATCATTTGCAAGGCGATATGCTTTTTCAATCATGGAGATGTCCGTGCCCGGCCGGTATTCATACACCGTTTCTATCAGTTTTTTATACAGTTCCTCCGGATCGGTAAAACCCTGAGGCATGCTTAATGACTTTTCTTCAATCGGCTTTTTTATTACTATGCCTTTTCTTCTTACTTCCTGTTCTGCCATATATTCACCGCACCTTATGCCTTCGTAAGTAGTATGTTTCAGCTGATACTATATTATTTACCCGGATACTTAATTACGGAATCCACCTCATAGCCCTGAAGCTTTTCTCTTCCGTTTAAGCCTTCCAATTCCATTAAGAATACAATTTTAACAACTTCGCCGCCAAGCTCCTCCACCAGCTTTGTAATAGCTTCGATGGTACCGCCGGTAGCAATGAGATCGTCTACAATAACAACCTTCTGACCAGGCTTGATGGCATCCTTGTGCATTTCAATAGTTGCTGTGCCGTACTCTAAGTCGTAAGTTCTTTCGATGGTTTCACATGGAAGCTTACCCTTCTTACGAACCGGGATAAAGGACTTCTTTAAGTTGTAGGCAACCGGTACACCAAAGATAAAGCCTCTGGATTCCGGACCGACTACTGCATCAAATTCTAAACCTTCCAATAACTTTTCCACGCCCTGAATTGCCAGCTGTAAGCCGTCTGCATCCTGCAGAACGCTGGTAACGTCGCGGAACATAATGCCCGGTTCCGGAAAATCAGGGATGGTTCTTACATAATCTTCTACTCTTTTCATAGTTTTTACCTCTCCATTTGTTATGTTTTGCTCCGTTTTCAGCCATTTAACCGCAAAACGGCATAATAATACATATTAATATTTTTCATTATATCACTTTTTTTCTTATATGCAAACACTAATTTTCACGGTTTCCGCGCTTTTGCATATACTACTCATAATACGCTTTGCAAGGAGCCACCATGCGTTCCCTCATCTATCCTGTAACAACAGAAACTTCTGCCGACACCGAAGGAGGTTTTCAAGCAGAACTGACGGATATCACTACGAATTTTCCCATTGAAGGCGCTACTGTCTCTATTACTTCCCTGGATAACCCTTCCCGGCCGGTGGAAGTATTAACTACGGATTCCGCCGGCTTTACCCCGTTTATCAATCTTCCGGCACCACCCTTTGCCCTAAGCCAGGAGCCCTCCGATGTGCGCCCCTACAGCGAATATATACTGGATATTTCTGCTCCCGGCTACGAGCCCATCCGCATCTCCGGCACAGAAATCTTAGCCGGTGTTACCGCCAAGCAGCAGGCACAAATGCTGCCAAGCCCGACAGGACTTCCTGATACCGTGGAAGAATTTGTGATTCCCGACCACACCCTGTACGGCTCCTACCCTCCAAAGATTGCCGAGGCGGAGGTAAAGGAAACTATTTCCTCCGGCGAAATTGTACTGCCTGCCGTGGTCATTCCGGAATTTGTTGTTGTCCACGACGGAACCCCTAATAACCGCAACGCCAGAAATTACACCGTCCGCTACCGGGATTACATCAAAAACGTGGCCTCCAGCGAGATTTACGCCACCTGGCCGGAAGCCACCATTTACGCTAACATTCTTGCCATTTTATCCTTTACCTTAAACCGGGTCTACACTGAGTGGTACAGGGCACGGGGCTACGATTTCACCATTACCTCCTCCACGGCCTTTGACCACAAGTGGATTCCGGAACGCAACATTTACGACACCATCGATGCTGCCGTAGACAATATTTTCAACAATTACTTATCCCGCCCTAACGTAAAGCAGCCGATTTTAACCCAGTACTGCGACGGCCGCCAGGTATCCTGTCCTGGCCTGATGACCCAGTGGGGAAGCAAGGCCCTTGGCGACCAGGGCTACACACCAATCCAGATTTTAAGAAACTTTTACGGTAACAACATTTATATCAATTCCACAGAAGAAATTTCCGGTATCCCGGCCTCCTATCCGGGCACTGCCCTGCGTACCGGCTCCCGGGGCAACAGTGTCCGTACCATCCAGGAGCAGTTAAATGTGATTTCCGATGCTTATCCGCGCATTCCGAAGGTAGCGGAAGACGGAGTTTTCGGCCAGGGCACCGAGACTGCGGTTAGGGAATTCCAAAGAATTTTCAATTTGACACCGGACGGTGTGGTGGGCTTCAACACGTGGTATAAAATCTCCGCAATTTATGTGGCGGTGAGCAGAATTGCAGAATATGCCTAATGTGATAATAACGTAAACTCATTTTTATCAAATTGTAATAAACCCTCGTCCCGCATTTTGCACAATTCATTGGACATAGCGCTACGGTCTACACACAAAAAATCTGCCAGCTGCTGTCTGTTAAAGGGAATGGTAAAATGACGGCTATTGTGCCGCTTTGCCTCCTCCGACAAATAGGACAGCAGTTTTGCGCGGGTGGAGCGCTTGGACATGTGCCCTATTTTCTGCACCAGCTTTCTGTTTTTTTCAGAAATTGCAAAGAAAAGATTCTGCACCACCATAGAGTGAAATCGGCAGGCAGTGGAACATACCGTAAGAATTCTTCGTACATCAAAGAAAATCACCGTACTATCCTCTTCTGCCACAACATCATTTAAAATTGCTCCGCTTTCCGGCGCAACATAGGCTTCTCCAAACATCTCCCCGATTCGTATTACATTGACAATACTGCGGTTTCCCCAAAAGTCATCTCGTTGTACAAGGAGTTTGCCCACCGCTAAAACCATGATGTTGTCAATGTGCTCTCCCTCACGGAACACATACTCTCCCTTTTTGAAGGTGCGTAACTTTGCCTGTAGGCAGTTTAACATCGCAGTTATCTCTTCCGTACTAATCCCCGAAAAAAGTTGTGTCCGTTTCAAAATCTCAATATATTCCTTCATAAAACGCTCCTTTTGTTGTAAAAACAACAGACATGTTGGTTTTATTGTACTATAATAAAAACACAAAGTCAATGAACGCAAACCCAAGGAGGATTTTTTATGATACGCAAAATAATAAAAATTGATGAAGAAAAATGTATCGGCTGTGGATTATGTGCCGATGCCTGCCACGAAGGTGCCATTGAAATGATAGACGGAAAGGCAAAACTTACTCGTGAAGATTACTGTGACGGACTTGGCGATTGTTTACCTGCCTGCCCAACCGGTGCCATTACCTTTGAAGAACGGGAAGCACCTGCCTATGATGAAGCAGCTGTGTCGGCTGCAAAGCAAGAAAAACATCAAGCACCATTACCTTGCGGATGCCCGGGAACACATGCTAAGGAAATAAAAAGAGAAAACTGTAACTGTTCTACTACAGATAATAAAGTGAATTCCCTGCTTACCCAGTGGCCGGTACAAATCAAACTGGTACCTGTCCGCGCCCCATATTTTGAAAATGCAAATCTGTTAATTGCCGCAGATTGTACTGCCTATGCTTACGGAAATTTCCACAACGAATTTATCCGTAACCACATCACCTTGATTGGCTGTCCAAAGCTTGACGAAGGGGACTATGCAGAAAAACTTACAGAAATTATCAAGAATAATAACATCAAAAGTGTAACCATCGTCCGGATGGAGGTTCCATGCTGCGGTGGCATTGAAAATGCTACTAAGCGGGCATTAATGGCCAGCGGTAAATTTATCCCTTGGCGGGTTGTCACCATCTCTACCGATGGAAAAATAATAGAATAACATGATAAAAGGCCGTCGGCAGATATTATCAGCCGACGGCCTAAAAACATTCTAATTACTTTCTCCCGGCTCTACGCAGCCAGCACCATATAAATAACCGCTGCGGAAACTACTAACTGGATAATTCCAAAACGGTATACTGTCTGGGTGTTGGACCAGCCGTATACCTTTCTTGCCTGGTCATGAAGCGGTGTTCTCACATTCTTTAAAATGCGGATTTTCAGGAAGCGGAGTAAAGATACCTTTACCAGACCGATTCCGCCATCCACCATAAGTACCAGCGCAAAAGCAAGGTATACAAACGGTCTGCCGGAAACAAGGGCTGCAATAGCAATTAAAGTACCCATAGCACGGGAACCGGCATCACCCATTAACATAGTACTTGGTGTGGCATTGTGCCAAAGATAGCCAAGCAGACATGCCATAAACAACAATAACAGATAATTAAAGGTGCCTTCCTGACCGAAAATAGCATTTAACACATAGAAGGACGCCAGGGTAATCATGGTGAGGGTACCTGATAAACCATCCACGCCGTCAGCGCAGTTGGTTACGTTAATGGATACCCAAACTAAAATAACTGCAAGTAAGCCAAACAACCATGCCGGAAGCTCCAGGGTTGCATCTGTTACCAGAAATGCCACGGTTGTTCCATGATAGTTAATATAAGTCACAGCTACCATAACCGCAATCAGTAAATCTAAAATTGCTTTTTTGTACTCTCCCCACGGATTCTTGGAACAGTCGTCTAAGAATCCGGTTAACATGGATGCCGCAACCAGAAGGAGATAAATAATCCATTCCACTTCAAACGGAGCAAAAATCAGGGCTGCCGCTGCAAAAATCAAAACAAATAAGAATCCGGCACCTCTTGGCTTGCCGGCGGAAAGCTTGCCGTCCACCGCAAAATCACGGCCTAAATCCCTTGGCAGCTTATCCTTACACTTCCACAGCAAAAGCACGGTTGCAAAGAAAGCAACCAGTATGCCCGCTGTAGCAACAATATTCATATTGGATTCAAAAACTGATGCTAACATTTATACCTCCAAATAACCCTTTAACAGTTCTAATGTATTTTCCAGACCAAGACGGTGGGTACGTTCGATATTGTGGGACGCCTGCACGCCCGGACCGATAAGTGCGCCGCAGATGTTGTTGCCGCCGCGAAGTGCTGCAGTTACATCAGAGCTGTAATGTGGGAATACATCAACCACATAGTCTAACTTTTTCTCTTTTGCTATAGAGATAAGCTTTCCGGTAAGGTCGTAATCATATGTACCGCCGGCATCCTTGGCACAGATGGAAACCTTACGCTCCTCACCTGCCAGGTCATCGCCCACAGCACCCATATCCACTGCTACAAACTCCGTAATCTCTTCCGGAATAAAACTGGCACCAAAGCCGATTTCTTCATAGTTGGAAATTACCATCTGCACATCGCACGCCGGACGGTTACCTGTGTCCTTCATGTACTTCAAAAGACCTAACAACAGTGCTACTGCCGCCTTATCATCCAGATGTCTGGATTTAATATAACCGCTTTCGCATTCCACAAAACAAGGGTCAAAGCTGATATAGTCGCCGGTTTCGATACCAAGGGCAGCTACGTCCTCCTTGTTTTTTGCAATTTCGTCCAGGCGTACTTCCATGTTCTTTTCCTTACGCTCCATAGTTCTGGCGTCGTCAAAGGTATGGACAGCCGGTGCTTTTGTCAGAACAGTACCAGTATATGTCTTTCCTGCTCTTGTATGCACCTTACAATAGGTACTTTCAATGGATTCCATCATAAAGCCGCCAATGGAAGCAAGGCGCAGGGTTCCGTTGGAATTGACAGAACGAACCATGGCACCTAAGGTGTCCACATGAGCAGACAGACCAACCACTCTGTCTTTATCCGGATTCTTGCCCGGCACGTAAATTACGGTACCGCCTTTGCGCAGCCGCTTTGTTTCAAAGCCAAGCTCTGCAGCTTCTTTTTCCACATATTCGATGGCCTGCCTGGTATACCCTGACGGACTTGGGATATTTACCAGTGTTTCCAGTTGTTTTACAATATAATCAATTTCCTGCATGTTAAATCCTCTCTTTCTATACTAATATCCACACATGGCTAAATACGTTCAAAAGGCAGGGACATTTTTGTTCCTGCCTTTGGTGTCTTATTTTAATTACTTAACCTCAACTACCCAGCCTCTGGTATCTTCGATCTTACCAAGCTGGATGCCGGTTACGGTATCGTAAAGCTTCTGGCTTAATTCGCCGATGCCGCCGTCCTTAATCTTCATTACAGTATCCTGGAATCTTAAATGGCCAACCGGAGAAATAACCGCTGCGGTACCGGTACCCCAAACTTCTTCTAAGGTGCCGTTTACGCTTGCTTCGTAAAGTTCATCTACGGAGATTCTGCGTTCTTCTACCTCATAGCCCCATTCCTTACAAAGGGCAATTACAGAATTTCTTGTAATACCAGGAAGGATGCTGCCGTTTAACATTGGAGTGAGCACCTTGCCGTTAATCTTGAAGAAGATGTTCATGGCACCTACTTCTTCGATGTACTTACGCTCTACGCCGTCTAACCAGAGAACCTGGGAATATCCTTCGTCGTGAGCCTTTAACTGTGCAGCCATGGAAGCAACGTAGTTACCACCGGTCTTAGCTTCACCGATACCACCCTTAACGGCTCTTACATAGTCGTCTTCAATCCAGATTTTAACCGGATTTAAGCCTTCCGGATAGTATGCGCCAACCGGAGACAGGATGATAATGAATAAATATGTATCAGATGGACGAACACCAAGGAATGGGTCTGTCGCAATAATAAACGGACGGATGTAAAGGGATGTGCCCGGCTTGTTTGGAATCCACGCTTCATCTACCTTAACTACTGCCTGCACTGCCTGGATGAAATCCTCAACCGGAATTTCAGGGATGCACAGACGCTTGTTTGTATTGTTGGTTCTCTTTGCATTCATGTCAGGGCGGAATAATAATGCTCTGCCGTCATCTGCTCTGTATGCCTTTAAGCCTTCGAACATTTCCTGGAAGTCGGATCGTAGCCATGTCGTTCTGTGAGCCAAGGAGTTGGGGGGGCAACTT
>JAZNXI010000173.1:0-22167 GCA_045593825.1 Lachnospiraceae bacterium | reverse complement strand
TACCAATATAAGAAACCTTCTAAGTCAACTATATCGCCAACCTTTAAGTTCTTTACAGCCTGGTAAACATCTGTGGACTTATCGCAAAGATAGGATTCTACAGTAAATGTGTAAGTATTGCCGTCTAAAGAAACGTTGAAGTAAAGGTCATCGCCGTCCTGACCGGAACCGTCCCACTTATAGATAGCTGCAGATTCTACGGTCATGCCCTTGAAGGAAACAAACATATTCTGCTTTTCGATAAGAGCGTCTGTGCCAAGAAGAGCGGTTACATCTGTTGCAGCTGCAACGTAGTTACCTTCTAAAATTTCAAAAGTAGCATCTACGATTTCTACTTCGCCGGACCATTCTGCCTTATAACCCTTAACGCGGATTTTTGTACCCTGGGCTAACTTAGCAAAGTCAGCCTCGGAACATGCCATGTTGTAGCAGAAATATGCACCGTCAGCATCCTGTAAGTATGCAGTAACCTTGTTATCCCACCAGGACTGCTTGCCCTGTACATAAGCTTCGATAACTACTTCGTCATCGATTGCTGCCGCAGCGTATTCAGCGTAGGTCATAACACCTTCGGACTTAACATCAGCGGAGGCTGCACCTGCAGCTGCTACGGATGTGATATGTGGGTTAACACCCTCGTACCAATATAAGAAACCTTCTAAATCTACTACATCGCCAACCTTTAAGTTCTTTACAGCCTGATAAACATCTGTGGACTTATCGCAAAGGTAGGATTCCACAGTGAAGGAGTAGGTCTTGCCGTCCTTGGAAACGTTGAAGTATAAGTCATCGCCGTCCTGACCGGAACCATCCCACTTATAGATTGCTGCAGATTCTACAGTCATGCCCTTGAATGCAACGAACATGTTCTGCTTCTTAATAAGTTCTGCTTCGTTTGCAAGAATATCAGTTACATCTGTTGCGGTTGCAACGTAATTACCTTCGATAATTTCAAAAGTAGCATCTACGATTTCTACTTCGCCGGACCACTCTGCCTTATAACCCTTCACACGGATCTTTGTACCCTGGGTTAACTTTGCAAAGTCTTCTTCGGAACATGCCATGTTGTAGCAGAAATAAGCGCCGTTTTCATCCTGTAAGTATGCGGTAACCTTGTTATCCCACCAGGACTGCTTGCCCTGTACGTATGCTTCGATAACTACTTCTGTGTCGATAGCAGCTGCAGCGTACTCAGCATAGCTCATAACGCCTTCTGCCTTGTCGCCTGCTTCTGCTGCGGAAACAACAGTTACGGAAGTGATGTGTGGGTTAACACCCTCATACCAGTATAAGAAACCTTCCATATCAACTACATCGCCAACCTTTAAGTTCTTCACTGCCTGATAAACTTCGGTAGACTTGTCGCAAAGGTAAGATTCCACAGTAAAGGAATAGGTCTTGCCGTCCTTGGAAACGTTGAAGTATAAGTCGTCGCCGTCCTGACCGGAACCATCCCACTTATAAATAGCTGCGGATTCTACGGTCATGCCCTTGAAGGAAACAAACATGTTCTGCTTTTCAATAAGAGAATCTGTGCCAAGAAGTGCAGTAACGTCAGTTGCGGTAGCAACGTAATTACCATCAATAATTTCGAAAGTAGCATCTACGATTTCTACTTCGCCGGACCACTCTGCCTTATAACCCTTAACGCGGATTTTGGTACCCTGGGTTAACTTAGCATAGTCTGCTTCGGAACAAGCCATGTTGTATGCGAAGTAAGCGCCGTCTTCATCCTGTAAATATACAGTTGCGGTGTCCTTCCACCAGGACTGCTTTGCCTGAACATAAGCTTCGATAACAACTTCGTCATCGATTGCTGCTGCGGTATAGTCAGCATAAGACATCACCTTAACTTCTTCTACAGGTGCAGTAGTTGCTTCCGGAGCTTCGGTTGCTACAGGAGCCTCAGTAGGTGCTGTTGTAGGCGCCTCTGTCGGAGCCGCTGTAGGTGCGGTAGTTGGGGTAGGTTCTGCGTCGTTCTTGCCGCCGCACGCTACACAGCCAAGTACCATAAGAAATGCAAGTAAAAATGCTGCAAATTTTTTCATCATCATTTCTCCTCTTCTGATTTGCAAATTTTGTTAAATTACAATGATACATTATATCGCAAAAGCGCAAGAAATCAATAGTTAATTCGGATTTCTTTTGCTTTTAACCAATTGAAATGCTCCGTACAGGAGTATGAGTGCCCAGGCACCTGCCAGCGCACCAAGTAACATTTTAGAGCCCTTCGGAAGCTCGCCTAGCACCTTTTCGCCCTGGCCCGCGCCGCCCTGTACCTCTAACTGGTCGAGGCGGTAAAGGGAAGTCATGTCAGCAAACAGATCCGAAATAAACTCCTCATCCACAACCTTCTTTCTGCGGACACCCTTTACGGTTTCCTCAATCATCTGGCCCGCCGCATCACGCAAGGAAGCAGAACCGTTGAATACCGGAGTAACAAAGGTATTGTCGATATTTTCAAGCAAAAGCTTGGTTGCGTCTAACTTTACGCTGTAATACAAGTTATTGTCCTCACCGGAACGGGATAAATAATCCTGGTATTCCGCACTTTCCTGCGCCTTGGAAGTAACCGGCACATAGCCTTCGGTCTGGGCGTAGGCAATCTGCACCTCGTTGGTAAGCATGAACTGCACAAAGAGCCAGGATGCCAGAACCTCCTGCGGGTCTTCCTTGTTGAAGATACACATGGACGGTCCCTGGGAAATCATCTGCGGATTCTCCGGGTCAAACTGCGGAAGCTCCATAACCACGGTTTCAAACTCGACAATCTTTTCCTCTGCTATATCGCACAGCGGAGCGTCGGTACCCATCCAGGTGGCACCGGCGGTAGAGTCAATGGCAAAAATACACTGGCCCGCATTTAAGAAATTGGCCGGATAACTGGAAATCTTAAAGGTGGAAAAAGCTCTGGATTTGCCATGCTCGGCCACGGTGTATAACAATTCTTTCGTAGTATCGTTGAAGATTTCAATTTCACCCGCATCAGTGGAATAGCCCGCCTCTTTCTGCTTTAACATGGTAATCATCATGTTGTCGGTGGACTTGTAGATAAACGGCACCATAACCTTCTGACGGTTTACGCGGAAGGTATCATCCCGCTCCATCTCCATGGCAGCCTCGGAAACTTCCCAGATAAAGTCCCAGGTGAGTTTTTCCGGCAAGGTGTAGCCCAGACGCTCCACGAAGGTTTTATTGATATAACAGCATTCCGAGGAACGCATGTAAGGCACCGCATAGTAGTGACCGTTGAAGGCACATTCCTCTAAGAACTTCGGAATGATTTCATCCTGAGTCGGAGCATCAAACTTTACCTCGGTACCGCCGAGACCGTACTCCTTGTCGAAGAACAACGCATCCATCGGCACCACCTGGTTTTCACCGGTAAGGTAAGTGGCAATGTGGTCCGGATAAGTAATACACACATTTGGGGTGGTGTTGGTTGCAATATTAGTAATTACATCGTTGTAAATGCGGCCGTAGTCGGTGTAGAGACGGATGTTTACCTTAACGTTTGGGTACAATGCCTCGAAATCCGCAATGGCCTTTTCGTAAATATCTACCTGGGTACGGTTGGTATCGTTCTTTGCCCAGAAAGTAATTTCGTGTTGCTTGGTGGTGTCAAATTCCTCCGGCATTTCAAAAGCAAGGGTTTCCTTGGCACCGTGACATCCGGCAAAGCCTGCCAGGCACCCAACCATGGTAGTTAAAACCAGGCCCTTGGCAATCAGTTTTTTCATCGTTTTCATCATCCCTTGGTACCTCCTCTGGAAACACCCTCCATAATTTTATTGCGGAAGATTAAGAACAGGATGATGAGCGGCAGGGTAATCACCACAACTGCTGCCATCATGGCCGGAATGTTTTCGCGGCCGAAACCGTTCTCTCTGATTTCCTGAATACCATTGGATACCAGGAAGTACGCCGCATCGTCGGTAATGAGACGAGGCCACACGTAGGAGTTCCAGCACTCAATCACCTTTAAAATGGTAATGGTAACCAGAGTTGGCTTGGCAATCGGAATCATAACCCGAAGCAAATACTTAAAGTCGGAGGTGCCGTCCACCTTGGCCGCCTGATATAAATTGTCCGGAATCTGCTGGAAGGTTTCCTTTAACAAATATAAGTAGAACACCGACATGATGGATGGCAAAATTAAGCCCGCAAAGGTATTTCGCATATCCAGGTCGGTAATGGTAACAAAGTTTGTGATGATAACCAGCTCGTTCGGAATCATCATCATGGACAGGAACACCACAAACAATGCGTCCTTGCCCTTAAACTCCAGTCTTGCAAAGGCAAAGGCTGCCAGTGTGATAACCACCAGCATTACCGCTGTGGTTATTACGGTAAAAATTAAAGTATTTAAGAAATACTGTGCCAGCGGCACCTGGGTGAACGCATCCAGATAGTTCTGAATGGTCGGGTTGCTGGAATAAAACTTTGGTATGTACTCGGAGTTGTACTCGCCGTAGCTCTTAATGGAGGTAAGCACCATCCAGAAGAATGGGAACAACACCACAATGCCCCAGAAGGTCAGAAGTATGTAGGTGAGCGTTTTTACAATGCCCTGCTTTACCTTGACCCGCTGTTCAATTTTTTCGTAGTCTATGTTTTTACTCATATAATTCTCCTAATAGTGAACGTTTTTCTTGCTCACCAGCAGGTTAATGCAGGTGATTGTCAGGACAATGGTAAACAGGATAATTGCCGCTGCAGACGCATAGGACGGATAACCGCCGCTGTCGCCGTAGAGCATGTCATACACATAACCTACGATGGTGTTCATCTCTGCCGCATTTAAGTCGGTACCAAAGAGGGCTACCGCATCGGAATATGCCTTAAACGCACCGATGCATCCGGTGATGAATAAGTAGAAAATCATCGGGGAAATCATCGGCAGGGTGATACGCATAAAGGTACGGAACTTGGAGGTTCCGTCCACCTTAGCGGACTGATAATAGGTCTCGTCCACACCAAGCAGTGCGCTGGTGAGAATGAGAATCTTAAACGGAAGTACAATCCAGATGGTGTACAGACAAAGCACAAACATCTTTGCCCAATACGGACCATCGATGAAGTCCACGGAGGTGCCACCAAAGAAATTGATGAGCAGGTTTACCAGACCTTCCGTATACTCGGTCTTCTGGAACAAAATCATAAATACCAGACCAACCGCCAGGGTGTTGGTAACGTACGGCAGAAAAAACACGGTCTGATACAAATTTCTTAAGCCTTCAATGGATGCCAGTGCCACGGAAAGAAGTAATGCAATCAACGTAGATAACGGCACCGTAATGGCCACCAGAATGAAGGTATTCTTTAAGGCCTGCAAAAAGTACGGGTCACGGAGCACATACTGATAGTTGTAACCTCCCACCCCAAAGAAGGTTTGGGAAGCGGAATTGTACCCCTCCTCAAAGGAATAAATAAATACGTCAATTAACGGATATACCATGAAGACGCCCAGAAACACCAGTGCCGGCAGCAGATACAGCCAGCCCTTAATGGGACCGAGGTCGAATCGTTTCTTTTTCATCGCGCAGTTCTCCTTATATGTAAGAATTAATGGCATAAAACTTCGCCAACTTTTATCATAGCACAAATAGTGAAAACTTTCAATAAAGGTATAAAAATAAGCGGCCGGAATCTTCCGACCGCTTGTATCACTATTCTCTTTCGTTTAACCGCTTCCGCACTTCCCTCCACTGCGGATAGTACAAATCCATCCGGGCCCAGAAGGCTTTGCTATGATTTGGCACATGCAGATGGGTCAGTTCATGGACAATCACATAGTCCAGACAGTCCGGGTGCTTCTTTGCCAAATTTAAAGAAAGCCAGATGCGCCCCTCTTTTGTATTGCAGGTACCCCAGCGGGTTTTCATGTTGCGGATGCGCCACTCCTTTGGCGTTTTACCGACAACACGAGAGTACTTCTCCAAAAGCTCCGGCACCATCAGCTTTAACTTCTCACGGTAGAATTCCTCCAGCAGATGCTTACGCTGCTCCATGGTACTGTTTATAGGTGCATGCATACAAAGAATACCGAAGATGGAGGTGTCGTTTTGTTCCGGAGCCGCTGATGACATTGTTTCGCCAAAGTGCGGATTTTCCACAAATTCCACATGACTTTTTCCTGCAGTTTCCTCCACCAAAAGCTTGCATGGACATCCCCAGTAATAGTGGATTTCTCCGGTGAGATAGGAGGCTTCCGCCGCCTGCTTTCCACCTGGCTGCTGCTCCGCTTTTTTCCGTTGCTCCAGCTTTTCAAGCTGAGCCAGAATCCAGTCGGTTTTGGAATTTACAAACTCACGGATTGCCTTGTCGGAAAGACGCTTTGGCGCAGACACGGTAACGGTGCCGTCGGGGTGCACGCGGAGATACATATTTTTAATTTTCTTTCGTGTGATGGTGATGGGAAGGTTCGTCAGTTGCATAGTATTCTCCTCACGGGTCACAATTTCCGCAAGGGTCATACCCTTGCTGTATCATATAATCTCTGGTAACATCATAGAAAAATTGCTTGTTGCTTTCCTTCATTTTCTTTACGCTGTTACAGCCCGGATAATGAAATTTCTTCGTGTTTTTGTTGGCGATGTAGTCCATGCCGGTGGTATTGCTGCTATCTTCGCTACCACTATCGCCGTCATCGCCACGGGTGACGTCGCCGTTGCCGTTTTCATTGTCATTCTCGCCGGAACCCTGACTTGCAAAATTGAAATCCTCGCCCGGAGTAAAAATATCTTCCTCGGAGGCGGATTTTTGCGTGGTAACGGACCACTCACTTCCGTCAAAAGCAATAGTGATATCGCCGTGAAGGTCGGTACGGTACACAGTGACTTCCGCGTCCCGCAGACGGCTTAAGGTGTTGTCTGTCGGATGACCGTAAGGATTGCCCGCGCCGCAGGAAATGACCGCAATCTTTGGCAGAATTTCGCGCAGGAACGGATAGGTGGTGGCATCCGCACTTCCATGGTGCCCAACCTTCAACCCATAGGCCGCCAGAAGCTCCGGACAGTCCGCAAGTACCGCTTGCTCGGCCTCACGCTCCGCATCCCCGGTGAACAAAAACACCCGGTCCTGATAGGTGACACTTAGGATAATGGAGGAATTGTTTCCCTCGCCCGCATTGAGCCCCAAAACGGTGACGGTGGCGCTGCCAAGGGTATAGGTATCCCCCTTCTTCGGCACCGTAATGCCCGGCCCGTTCTTCCCCGCATACTTTGCAAAATCTCGGAATGCGTCCGTGTCGTACTCGGTTACCGGACAAAGCACCAGCCCCGCCTTGGCGTAGTTTAGCGCGCCGGACAAACCGCCCACATGGTCCACATGGGCATGGGACGCCACGACGATGTCCAGATAGGAAATTCCGTTGCGCTTCAAGTAAGAATACATCTGGTCGGAACAGCCCGTATCTCCACCGTCGATGAGCATGTAGTGCCCGTCACAGGAGATGAGGGCAGCATCGCCTTGACCCACGTCGAGGTGGGTGAGGGTGAAGGTGGATGGGGGTTCCTTCACCGGAACCGGTGTTGGGGTTGGTGAAGGAGTCGGTGTACATGTCAGCGTTGGACTTGGTGTAGGTGTGTATGTAGGAATTGGCGTACTCGTTGCCGTTGGAGCAAGAGTAGCCGTAGGTGTTGGGGTACTCGTAGGAGCCAAGGTTACAGTAGACACAGGAGTAGGAGAACTCGTCGGTGCCAAGGTTGCTATTGGCGTTACGGTTGGTACCCATGTTATAACCAGTAACGGTTCCTCTGTAGGGAGAGGCGTTACTGTTGGAACGAGGGTGATGGTTGGCATAGAGGGTTGCTCGGTTGGAGTTACCGTTAGAGCATTCGTTGCCGTTGGCGGCATGGTTGGTATATCTGTTGCCGTAGATGCCAAGGTGGGCGTGGCGGTTATGGTTGCCTCAGGACCTGCGTTATCCGGTGCGGTTGATGGAGAAGCGCAGGCGGATAAGGAAAATATTAACATGCATAAATATATAAATTGAGTTATTTTTCTTTTCATTTCTTTACTCCGTTTCGAACAAGTGAATACAACAATAAATGTGAACACTCGCACTTTGGGATTGTCAAGAATAAATAAACTCACCCTTGTACTTGCCCAGTCCTAGGTGAGTTTATTATTACCTACTTTTGAGACTAACCACCTTGTGTGGCGATTGCTCCTTTTATATCTAGATTATAACATACACATTTTACTATTTCAATCAAAACTCCGCTCAAACTGCGCTCAAATCATTGTCCATCGCTTACGCTGCTTCTTTGTACCTCGTATACACATACTCATAAATTCTGCTTCTCAATCTCTTGTATCCTAAAAAATTATCAATTCGCCTTCCATTGTTTTATAATTTTCTTTATGTTTTATTTCTTTAAACTTCGATTTCTTTTTGCAGCAAGGGCACCAAATATCTTTAATATGCCCGTGGGCTCTCTGCCTGCCGTGGCATCTTGGAAGCGGTATCTCCGTTCCGCATTCCTGACAAATAAAATTTGATATTACATACAAACACCGTTTCATCTCATGCACCTCAACGCAAAATCACTGACGAGTTTTTCCTTCTCATTCAGCAAGTAACGTAACACTCTTCCTGCCCTAATTCCTATCCCGTTTTTACCACACAGGCTGATTACGACTTGTGCTTCTCTGACAGCTGCCTCATAACGATTCCGGAACATGTCCTCTGACAAGGTGTTTTCAAGCAGTTCCACGCTATCTTTCATAAGCTCAAAGTGCCTGGTGGCCTGTGCCAGTTTCAATTCTTTTGGCCAATTTTTCGGATATTCTCCATAGGAAAACACTTCCCTTTGCGGGCGTCTTCTTATGTTCTTAATTTTGTATTTTTTAAGTAAACTCATATCTGTTACCCCCTAACACACCAACAACTGCTTCTTTTCCATAGTGTGTACCAGCCTTTCGTTTTGTTAAGTTTCGTTGTTTCTTTTCTATGGCTTAACTATAACATGGTACAAGTCCCATAAAACGGTCTTTGAACAAGAAAAAGCACCCTTGCGGATGCTTTCCCTCAACTATTTCTCATTTAATTCCACCAAAACCTCCCAAGTTCCATATCGTTTTCCGTTGATTCGGCGAATGTAATTTTTTTGCTGTAATAAATCCATCATTCTTTTTATAGTACTGAGCGATTTTCCTGTACGTTCTACCAAATTCTTTTGGTTCATACCAGGATTTTTCTTTAGTAACTTCAATATTGCTAACTCTTCTAAAGAATATTCCAAAGTGTCATTTTGACACTTTGAGATTTTTGAATTGACACTTTGGCCCGGTTCTACATAATCCACATGCATATACCGGTTTTTCAATTCATGGTTTGTTCCCATTAAAAGATTACTGAAAAACAATTCCAAAAACTTTGATGTTGCGTGGATTCCGTTTACTAAATCATTATAGTTTGCCCGCACCAAAGCATTTCTAAAGTACCAGGAATTCTTTTCAAAAGTATCGTTGTTTACTTCAAAACCAAAGGTTTTTAAATACTTTATCATAAACACTGCCGTTGCTCTGGTATTGCCTTCGCAAAACGGATGAATCTGCCAGATATCCGATGTAAACTTCGCCAAATGCTTCATGGAAGCTTGCAAGGATAAGCCCTCATAAGAAAAATGTTTTTCTGTATTAAAATCATAATCCAGCGTGTCTCTGATACTGCTCCAGGAAGCGTAGGTAACCGTATTTCCTTTTAACACCCATTCTTTTTTTGTGATATTATACGGTCTGATTTGTCCTGCATGGTCAAAAACTCCCTCAAATAATCTGCGATGAATATTCAACCATTCTGCCGGAGAAAACTGAAACGCTTTTTCACCCAAGAGCTTAGCAATTCTTGCAGATACAATATCAGCTTCCATTGTGTCTGAATTTGCTTCGGCACGCTCATTGACTTCTTCATAATAAGTCTGAATCCGTCTCTCAGCTTCATCAATATTGATTTCGCCTTCAATGTGCTTTTTGGCTGTATCCAGCAAATATTCGGAGGTTTCCAGCCCATCTACCGCCTGCAAGCCAATAGCCGTTCGCCATGCCTCGCTTTTTTCCGCCTGCTTTGGCTCTCCTTGCCGTATATAGGTTTCCAGCTCCAACTGCCATTTTTTCTCTTCCGACATATCCGCAAAACCCTTTCTTTTTCCAATAAAATCCCGCTTGTTCTCTTAAAGATATTATACCACTTTTTTATGGAAAATAAAAGCAGAAAAAGCACCCTTCCGGATGCTTTTCCCAACTTCCGTCCTATCTTCCCCTCTTCTGATAATCCGCCTCAATCTCTGCGCTCCAGTCCCCCAGCGCCTCGTCCATCTTACACGATTCTGCGCACGCTCTCACCCGGCTTACTGCCTTACTGAGGGCCTTAAAATTCACGGCAGTTCCCACGCTGTCGCAGTGATAATTTACCGCCCGGTCCTCTCTGATGCCAAAGCGGCCTGCCTCGGCGATGGCGTCAATGTTTGCTCCCAGAAAGAGAAACTCCCAGCCGTAACGTTCTTTCTGGCGTTCCACCATTTTTCTCACCTTTTCGTAGGTGTAGTGGCGGCTGGCATTTTCCTGACCGTCGGTGGTGATAATGAACAGGGTTTTCTCCGGGCGGTCCTCCTCTCTGGCGTATTTATGTACGTTGCCGATGTGGTGGATGGCACCGCCAAGAGCGTCCAGCAGGGCGGTGCAGCCCCGCACGTAGTACTCCTTGTCGGTCATGGGTTTGATGGTATCAAGACTTGCCCTGTCGTGGAGCACTTCGGAAGTATCATCAAACAGCACGGTGGAGATGTACGCCTCGCCTTCTTCCTTCTTCTGACGCTCAATCAGGGAGTTGTAGCCGCCGATGGTGTCCTTTTCCAGTCCGCCCATGGAGCCGCTTCTGTCCAAAATAAATACGATTTCTGTTAAACCTTTTCTCATAATTGCCTCACTTTCTGCGGTGCCTTCCGGCCCGCCAAACACTGTTTTCTTGTTTCTGAGGCTACTATATCACACAGGCAAAAAAATAAGGTCGCCGTGGTGGCGACCCTACAATTTTTCTTTATTCAATGAAGCACGGCAATCCATGCTCTTCTAACATAATGTCAATTTCAATCATGTCCCAAACCTCCTTCTCGATGAAGAAGGAGAAAATAATGTCCCGCTTATCGCAAGGCGACAGGGCATATCCGGCTCTTGCCAGCAGGTCTTTGGTTTCATCCAGGTTAAGTCTTGCGCCAACACACAGCCGCATGGCTGTGGCCTTGTCCGGGTGGTAATTCGGGTTTAACTTAATCTTGGAAAACAGCTGCTTGGTGATAATGGCCCGCTTGTAAACCTCCGCATTGGTAAGCCCTTTTTCTTCAATCAGGTACAGCAAATACTCCTGGAAAGTGTCGGACATGTGCTTCATGCGCTCCTTGAGGGCCGACTCGTTTTCTTCCCAGAAGGTGTCGTAGTCTGCATCATAGTCTGCACCGGAATCCGGTTCTGCTGCCATGCTTGGCATGGCACAGGTTTTCATCTCACAAAGCTCCGGTGTTTCATCATATACACTGTCTTTGGAAACTGCCGGGCGCAGGAAACTTGTTGTGGAATTTTTTCTGCGAGGCGTTGACATTAACCTCTTTCCGAACACATACTCCCGCTTCTGCTTTTCTTCCACGTAGTTGGCGTCTATGTAGGCATCCAGGGCCGCTCGCAATTCATCCCGCCCTATCACCATGGTGATATCGTTTCTAACTATTTTAAATGGCATTGTATCATCCCTTTACATTTACTCCTGCATCAGCGCCTTACCAAACTGTGTTTCGTAAAGCTCCTGGTAAATGCCGCCGTCGTCTAACAGCTCGGTATGGGTACCGCGCTCGGCAATTTCACCATCCTTAATAACAAGGATTTCGTCTGCTGCCAGAATGGTGGACAGACGGTGGGCAATTAAGATACTGGTTCTGGAGTGGATAATCGGGTCTATGGCCTCCTGAATCTTCTTTTCGGAGATGGAGTCCAGGGCCGAGGTTGCTTCGTCAAAGATAAACAGCACAGGGTCCTTTAACAGGATACGTGCAATGGAAATACGCTGTTTTTCACCGCCGGAAAGCTTTAAGCCACGGTTACCAACCATGGTGTCAAGGCCAAGCTCCTGATTCTGAACAAAGTCGTAAATGTTTGCCTTTTTACATGCTTCGATAAGCTCTTCTTCGGTAGCATCCGGCTTTGCATACAGCAGGTTGTCGCGGATGGTGCCGTTAAAGAGGTAGGTTTCCTGGCTGACAATACCGATATTTCTGCGCAGGAACTCTAAGTCTAACTTACGTACGTCGATGCCGTCGAAGGTTACCTCGCCGCCGCATACGTCGTAAAGTCTCGGAATCAGATTGATAATCGTACTCTTACCGGAGCCGGACGGACCCACAATGGCAATGCTGTTGCCGCTCTTAAGCTCAAAGTTCACGTTCTTTAAAATCTGGCGTTCCGGATTATAGGAGAATTGTACATTCTTAAATATCACGTTGCCGTTTGCTTCTGCCGGAACAATGGCATCCGGTGCATTTTTAATTTCCACCGGCATATCGAAGTATTCGAAAATTCTGGTAAACAGGGCCATGGAACGGATCCATTCTACCTGGATATTTAACAGGGAATTTACCGGGCCGTACATTCTGCCAAGCAAGGCCACCAACACGGTAATGTCACCGACAGTAAGGTCAGAGTCGAACTTCATCATAAGGATGCCGCCCACCAGGTATAAAAGCATCGGGCCTACGCTGGAGAAGGTATGGATTAACACGAAAAACCAGCGGCCGGCCATGCTCTCTTTAATATTGAGCTTTACCATTCTGCCGTTGGCGGTTTCATACCGGTTGTACTCGTACTTTTCTTTGCCGAACAGCTTAACTAACAGCTGTCCGCTTACAGAAAGGGTCTCGTTCAAAATACCGTTGATTTCGTCGTTGCACTCCTGTGCTTCACGGGTAAGGGTCCATCTTGTTTTGCCTGCCCAGCGGGTAGGAATGACAAACAGCGGAATAACAAGCACACCTACAGTAGCCAGAATCCAGTTTTCCTGATACATGATAACCACTGCACAAATCAGGGTGATGGAGTTGGACAAAATGGAGGTAAATGTGCTGGAAATAACACGCTCTACGCCGCCGATGTCACTGGTCATACGGGTAATGATATCACCCTGGTTATTGGAGGTAAAAAAGCCCTGGGACATTTTCTGCAAATGTCCGTACATCTTATTTCTTAAATCGAAGGTGATGTGCTGGGCAATCCAGCTGTTTAAGTAGCTTTCACCTACGCCGATTAAATTGGAGCCAAGGGAAACGCTTAAGGATGCAATAATGAGTATTATCAGCATCTTCATGTTCTGGCCGATTAAGCCCTCATCGATAATGCGGCCGGTTAATACCGACGGAAGCAATCCCAAAATGGATGAAATAATGATGCAGAGCAGCACCACTGCAAGCTGCTTCCAGTACGGCAGTAAATAAGAAAAAATTCTTTTTAATAAAGGCCAGGTAACCTTTGGCCGGTTGGCCTTTTCTTCTTCTGTTAAAAATCCGCGGCCCATCGGGCCTCTTCCTCCCATCGGTGGCATGGCAAGTCTCCTCTCTTGTGTAAAAAACATTTCTTTGATATTCATTATATCACAATTTTTTTCTTATACCAACACTTTGCACAAAATGTTCATAAAATCATTCTTTATACACTGCTGCCAGCTTATCTGCAAATTCTTTCATCTGCATCACCACATCTTCCGGCCCTTCTATCTTAACCCAGCGCCCAAGACTGGCTATCCAACCGAAAAACTGCTTGCTTACCGCCACGTCAACCGCAATGCGGCTGCGATTTTCTCCCTCGGCGGGATGGATGGCAATGTCCTTACCAAACCGGTCGATAAACACACCCACCATATAGTTTGGAAATGAAATATGTACTTTTTTTACATCGCCGTGGAACATGCCGAAATTAACGGTGGAATACGCTGCGGTATCAAACGCTTCAAACAATTCTTTTCCGCTGCGGCGTTCATCCAAAACCGAGATTTTTACCATTTTGTCCACACGGTAATGCTTCATGCTTTGGCTGTATTCATCAAAAGCCACCAGATAATAATTTTCGTCGTCCCAGGTAAGCGCCCAGGGACTCACGGTAAAATAGTCCCCGTTATGCAGCGGCACCAACTGTTTGTTGGTATACCAGTTGCAATACTGGAACTTGATTTTACTGTTTTTGGCAATGGCTGCATGCAGGGTATCCACATTATAATAAATACTCTCGTTCATGGTTTTGATACGTCCGTGCACATATACCTGACGCTGCAGCTGCGCCGCCTGATGCTTGCTTACCAATCCTTTTACCTTTTTTATCAACTCATTGGATTTTCTTTCTGTAATAAATTTGGAGGACTGGATAGCGTCGATAAGCAGCTTGATTTCTGCCACTTCAAACTCCCTGGCTCCCACATGATAGTAGGTCTCCCGGCCCACCTTTTCTTTGATGATTTCAATGCCCAGCTTTTCTGTCATATCCTCAAAGTCGGCATAGATGCTCTTTCGCTCCGCCGTAACCCCATACCGCTCCAGTTCTTCTAAAATCTGCGGTAATGTCAACCCGTGTTCATCATCGGTTTGTTCTAACATAATCCGGGTCAAATAGGATAATTTCAGTTTAGAGTTATTACCCTTTGCCATGGTACATTCCCTCCCTGCATAGTCTTACCACCATTATACCACAATGCAGGGATTTTTAAAGGACTTTATTATTTGTTAAATGCATTCTCCTTCTTATACAGTCTATCGATGCGCTTCCATACTCCCAGGTCATCTGCCACCTGTAAAAATCCGATAATTCCGATAATAATAAAGCATACTGTCATAGGTGTCATTGTTTTCTCCTCCTGTGTTTCTTCATGTGTTTTTTGTTTACATTTGGAGGATAGCAAAAAAGAAGTCCGATAAAACGGACTTCTTTTCAAAAATATGCAACTTATTTTTCCAGTTCTGCGATGTCGTAATCCAACGACAACGGTTTGCCGTCGTAAACCTTGGAGAAATTATCAAAAATTCGGTTAGTAATCGTATCGATATCTTCCTTTTCTGCATCCATCAGGATAACAAGGAACTGTTCGCTACTAAATCTGGTGCACACATCGACGGTACGTAAAGAAGCCTGAATGGTCTTTTCCATGTAGGTCATGGCCTTTTCTTTTTCGTCAATATAAAGACTGCCTGCAACTGCTGGCTGTACCGTAATCATAATCAGCTCTAAATTGTGTCGGAAACGGTCGGCAATACTACGTACAAAGTCGAACATTTTAGCAAATTCCCGGTACTCTACATTTAAAGAACCACTGTAGCCGCCTTCGCCCTGTAAACCGGCAATCAGACGGTTTAAATCTTCGGAGGAATTCTTCTTTGCCTCGTTTAAAATACTGGTGTAGAAATAATAACTGCCCTTGCCGCGCTGTTTTACATGGTACAGCGCTTTATCTGCCTTTGCCAGCACATCGGTATAGGCATCCTTTGGGGTACACATACATAAACCGGCCGACAGGGAAGAACCGGAAAGATATGCACTTCTTTCCCGCCTTGCCGCAAAATCTTCATAAATGGCATTCATGCGACGGATAGCCTCTTCTTTATCCGCACCAATCATGTAAAACACAAATTCGTCGCCGCCAAGACGCATGGCAATGGCATTCTGACTATGCGCAGAAAGCACCTCGCCTACAGTTATCAGTGCATAATCACCTGCTAAATGGCCCATGGTATCATTGGTCCTCTTTAAGTTATCCAAATCGATAAATGCAAAGCAGCCGTTTGCCTCCATCATTGCCTTGGAAACCCGTTCTTCACCTTTCATTCTGCTGAGCAGTCCGGTTAGGTAGTCGGTGTCACCGGCCTTTCTTGCTTCTTCTTCAATGCTCTTCATAATCTGCTGGATAAGCTGGGAACCTTCGCCGGTAATGGTCTTTTCTTTTTCTTCCTCTACCTCAGGCGCTATGTACAATTTATCTTCATCAAACAGCTTTATAAACACATCCAGGTAATCCGGATCGAACTGGGTGCCCTTGCCGTTTATCAGCTCTCTGCGGATAATCTCCTTCGGAAGCACATCACGATATACACGCTTACTGTTCATGGCATCGTAAGCATCTGCAATGCTAATAATACGTGCAACGGTAGGAATGTTATTTCCGCTGATTCCGCTCGGATAACCGCCACCCTCGTAGCGCTCGTGGTGGAACTTTGCACCGGCATCCACATAAGCAATGGTTTCGATATCCTTTAAAATATCGCCACCGATGGTGGTATGGGATTTAATAATGTTAAATTCGTTATCCGTAAGTTTGCCGGGCTTGTTTAAGACTCTGTCCGGAATACCCACCTTGCCGATATTATGCAGCAGGGCAATATATTTTAAGTTTTTAACCTTTTCTTCGTCCCAGCCAAGGGCTTCTGCCAGCATGGCACTGTATTCTGCCACACGGATGGAATGACCCTTGGTGTATTTATCCTTTGCCTCAATCATACTTGCAATGGTTGCAATAATTTCAAAGGACAGCTGCTCCACCTGGCGGGTTTTCTGCTCCACCTTCTTTTCCAAGTCTTTGGTAAGCTCGTCCAGCTCCAGGATATTCTGTATTCGGTTTAACATAACCTGCGGAACAAACGGTTTACGGATAAAGTCCTTTGCTCCCATGGAAAGAGCCCTGATTTCGTTTTCTGCCTCCACACCGGAAGTGAAGAACACCACCGGAACATCCTGGGCAGACTTCATTTCCTTAATTTTTTGGAAGGTTTCAAAGCCGTCCATTTTTGGCATATAGATATCCAACATAACCATATCTACGTTATTGTCTGCCAAATATGCCAATGCCAAATCACCGGATTTAACCAGCACCGGCATGTACTTATTTTTTAATATATCTTCCACATATTTCAAGATTGTTGTGGAATCGTCAACCACCAAAATACGTTTCATGCTATACCTCCGTAAAACTCATCTATTGCTGTCCCAATTTTTTTCTTGCCTTGTTGTCATACATTGCTTTATCGGCCTTTTTTAGAACCTCCATCAAATCGAAATCATCGGAAGAACGGACAGTCACTACACCAATACTTGCCTCAGCCGAATATGGTTTTCCGCTCTCTTCATTGATTACTTCCAGATTTTTCTCGATTCCGTCTTTTAAAAGGCGTTCTTCTGCCACCGTGTCTGCCACGGCACATACAACCATTTCATCGCCGCCAAAACGACTGCAAAGCTTGTTTTCAAAAGGAATCCTCTCCATGGCCTGTGCCACTGCCTGAATAATAAAATCGCCGGCTACATGACCATACCGGTCATTTATTTTTTTGAGGTTATCCACATCAATAGAAGCAACCACTATATATTTTTTATCCGCCAGCTTAAGTAATTCCGGTAGATCCGCAAAAAAGCCGTTGCGGTTTAATAATCCGGTAAGATGGTCTGTCCGGGACATCTTCTTCATACCTGCTGCCGTATATTTCAAATTCCGAATCATCCGGTAAGTACCAAAAGCATTACCTAAGTTCTTTACATACTGCAGAATTTTTGCATACTCCTCTACGGAGAAAGCACCAAAATGCAGGTATCCGAATGGTTTTCCAAGAAAACTTAATGCAGAAAACAACAGTGGCTCCTCTACATTTCTGACCCTGTTTTCCAAATCCGGCAAAAGACAAGCTCTTGGCATAGCCTCCGGAAACGTTACATTGTCTGTCTGTGTCCTGTAAACCACTTGCATTCTTTCGTCAAAAGGTACCGCTCTTTCCGATGTGGCCGGGTTTACTGTTTCATCCATGCAATCTTCGTTTAAAACAATACAAACATTATAAAAACCGACTTTTTCCAAGTACTCTGCAAACTGTTTTGGGGATTCTCCGCTGATAATCATTTCGGACACTTCCATCAACGTACGTTCATCATCCTGATACTTATAAAAACGGTCTTCCGACCATTTCATTCGTTCACCGATATTCACACTGTTCCTCACTCTGTGGTTACAGCCGCAGGAACGGTAAATATCTTTCACATACGGAACCTCGTATACCTGTTGCAAAACTTGATTTCCTTCCAGCTGACGGAAAATATCCAGAAGTGCTTTTGCCGCCAAATTCAAATCACATTTTGCTGTAGTGATCGGCGGTTTATGAACCTGAGCCTCCAGCATACCGTCAAAGCCTGTTACCAGCACTTGCTCCGGCACAGAGTACCCCCGGCTTTTTAACTCTTCACAAACTGCAATGGCCATACTGTCGTTGGCACAGAAAATTGCAGTTGGAAGTTTTCCGTTCAACAGCATGCTCTGCACCGCCTGTTTGGTTGGACCCCACCAATAATCACCATAATAAACCTGCTCTTCACTAAAAGGCAGATTGTTTTCAGCCAATACTTTTTTATATACTTCAATACGGTTATCCGAATGATATTCGCCCTTCACCCCGGCTACCATACAGGTGTCACAAACGCCGTGTTCTTCAATCACATGCCGCAGAATTGCCTCGAATCCACTCTCATAATCAAATAATAATGGAATTGCATTGTCATGTACCTCACCTATGGTGATAATCGGAGTATGGTGACGGTTTGCATCTTTAATCAGACCTTCCACTACCGAGCCGTCCAGGAAGGACTCGCAAAATACCACTACTGCATCAATGATATCGTAATCCATCAGCTCAAAAACGGCCTTTTCTCCTTCTTCACTTTTCTTTTTATAATAAAAATTGGTACAGGTATGATAGATAAAAAGCTTATATCCATTTTTACTTAACAGAGCATTTAATGTTTTAATAAACTGAAAATGTCTGGTATCACCCGCATTCGCAATACATAATGCAATTATTTTTTTCCCGTATATCATATGTTTTCCTTCCGTTGATTACAGCACCCAGATTCTTACGTTCTCCCGGAACGCATTTTTGTTTACCACAGTCTGAGCCCATTTCAAACACACCCGCTTTAACGCCGGGCAGTCCTCCACGAAATTATCTTCCAGACGTTCTACCTTGCCCTGGAAGTACAGTTCCCGCAGTTTATTGCAGCGGACAGCCAACGGCGCATGAAGCGCCACATCTGCCCGTGGTGAAAAATCTATTTCTGTTACTTCGCAGTCCACAAAGGCGCGGGCATCTATCTCTCTTACACTTTCCGGTAAAATTACCAGCTGTGCCTCACTGCGAAAAAAAGCATACGGCGCAATACGGTAAACCGTATCCGGAAGCTTTGCCTCCATGACCATACTGTTATAAAAAGCGGAAATTAAAATTCCGTTCACAATGACATAACTATTTTTTTCTCTTTCCTTTGTGAGCCATCCGGTGCCTTCCAAAGCCTGGACACCGATATAAGTCAGGGTAGACGGAAACACAATTTCCAAAAGTTCTTTTCTTCCGTAAAATACACGGTCCGCAAGAGCAGTAACCCCTTCCGGAATAACAATTTTGTTTCCTTGTATCTCACAACGCTCCAGCACACCCTCGTGAATAAAGAACCGTGCCTCCGCAGTTTCGTCTTTTGGCCGTTTCTGTGCAGCCTGTGGCACAGCCGTTGCTTCAAAAAACGGCTGTTCTGCAAGAAGAGCTGCCTCCAACAGTTCCTCCGCTGCGGACTTTTCTTCTGCAGCGAAAGCCTGCTGCTGTGGTTGCTGCATTACCTCCGGCGTTACATCTTCTAAGTTTTTTTTAATTCCGGCTTCTTCCCGGAATAAATGAGGAAATCTTGCCCTACGGACTTCTTCCTCTTCTTTTTTACGACGATACTGCGCATCTTCAATGGCGTTTTGGATACGCCTGTCTTTTAAATTAACACAGTTAATAAAAGCGTCCTCCGCCATCTGCACCCATACCCGCGGAAGCTCTACGCTGCGGAGCTTGAGACAATTTTCAAAGGCCCGGCTTTCAATGGTACGTAACGTATCAGGTAAATGGATAAATTCCAGATCCATGCAGTTCCGGAACATTCCCTGCTCCAATGTAGCAATACCGGCCTGCAATTCCACCAGCCGTAAGCCGGCCATACCGGCAAAGGAAAGCCTCTCTATTTTTCTGACAGAAGCCGGAACAAACAGCGCCTCCATCCTGCCAAGCAGACGGGCATCCAAAAAGGCGGAACGGCGGATTTCCGTTACCGTGTCCGGAATACGGACCGCCTCGGACTCCACCTGTACATCCTTAAGCACGCCCTTATCAATCAGGAAGCGATTGCCATCAAAATAAAAATAATCCGTACCACTGTTTTTATAAAATTCTTCACTCATGGCAATCCTCCTTCCTAAAAAAGGTTATATATATTATAGAATATCACAATTTTCCCGATTACACAAGAAAAAACAACCCTCCTGTAAGGAATCAGAGCATCGAAAATCATAACCAAGTGAACCTGCTTCTTCCGCCTTTCGATTGGAACTCTGCCACCGTGGTGACAAAAGTCCGCCCGTCCGGCTTCCAAAGAGGATTCACCAATTTACAGGGAATCTAATCCTGTGGTTGCCTTGCGAATAGCGAATTTTAGAACTAGCAAAAAGCGGACTTACGAAGAACAAAGAGCCACTGACAAAGAGCCGGAGCGTCCGGCGTATGGCGTCTGACCTATCGCGCATTTGGCGGCGTTGCCGCCCTGATCAGCTCAAATGCTGTATCTTATATAAGTTTCAAAAGTTTCTCTTCCTCTTGAACGAAGTGGTTAATCATTTCTTATCTCTGACCCCTTACAGAAGGGCTGTTTTATTTTTCTTTACAGGTAGTACTGAAAGCAATGCAAGATTACTTTGTGAAAAGCTCCAGGCAATCTTCCAAGTCCATATCCAGGGTATACTTTGGTGTAATATCAACCTTCAGATTAACATTCAGGCCGTCCACCTTTTTGGAAGCCTCATTGCATTTGGCATCCAAAGCCTTCATAATCTTTTTCACATCCTTTTTGTCATACTCTACCGTCAATTTTTCATTAATTTCATAGGTGTATGGCACCTGCTCTCCATTGACATTAAACTTATAGTCACGACCGGTAGTCACCACATCATACTCCCGTCTCTGGTACAGCCCGGCTAATACATTCTGCAGATTCTTGCGGATCTTATTCATGCCGATGGCTGCATCCAAATCAAGCTCGGCGCTTTCCTTTGCTTTACGGATTGCCGCATACATCTTTTCTTTTTCCTCTAACACATCCAATGCAAATGCAATTACGGTTGCCACATCATATGGAAGTTTTTCTGCCCGGATTTCCACCTTTTCCATATCCTCCGCCTCAGGATTTACGGCATGACGCAGGTGTACAAAGGTTTTTGTATAGGTGCTGTTGGTGCCTGTCAGATAGGCATCCACCATACCGATTAAACGATCATAGTAATTCTGATAAGTAAACGCTTCTTTCAAATTCATAAAATTTTCCTCCCTATCTTCCGTCATGATTTATTTTTCGGCAATCTTACCAAAGAAACTTATAAATATTATAAATATTTTTCTTCTTTCTTTCGAAAATAATGCTTGTGTCTTTTTCAGAAATTAGATATAATATAAAATTGAGTAAAAATGAAAATTTTCAGGAGGATACATCAATGCCAAAACGTGAAGACATTAACAAAGTTCTTATCATTGGTTCCGGTCCAATCATCATCGGACAGGCATGTGAGTTTGACTACTCCGGTACCCAGGCCTGCAAGGCGTTAAAGAGCCTCGGCTACGAAATCGTACTGGTAAACTCCAACCCTGCTACCATCATGACCGACCCGGAAACCGCAGATGTAACTTACATCGAGCCTCTTAATGTAGAAAGACTCGAGCAGATTATTGCGAAAGAGCGTCCGGATGCCCTGCTGCCAAACCTTGGCGGTCAGTCCGGTCTCAACCTTTGTTCCGAGTTAAATCAGGCAGGTATTCTTGATAAATATAATGTAAAAGTTATCGGCGTACAGGTAGATGCCATCGAACGCGGTGAAGACCGTGTTGAATTTAAGAAGGCAATGGAAGCTCTGGGTATCGAAATGGCCCGCAGTGAAGTTGCTTACTCCGTAGACGAAGCCCTTGCCATTGCAGATAAGCTCGGTTATCCGGTTGTTCTTCGTCCTGCTTACACCATGGGCGGTGCCGGCGGCGGTCTCGTTTACAATAAGGAAGAACTCTCCACCGTATGTGCAAGAGGTCT
>JAZNXI010000172.1:0-7398 GCA_045593825.1 Lachnospiraceae bacterium | reverse complement strand
ACAGAACGACATGGCTATGATCCGACTTTGCCACGTTGTTTTCGGTGAAATTTACCTTTAAGGTAAACATGGCGCGAAGTTTTCTGCCTTCGTAATCTTCGGCGTAAAGCTCGTTGTATACGGAATTTAAATCTACGCCCTGCTCCATCAGGAAGGAAGCTAAGGCAAAGGTGCGGGCGCTGGTGGCGTCATAGCGGAAGCGTCCGGAGTCGGTAATCATTCCGGTGTATAAGGACTTTGCCGCAATGGCAGGAATGGAGAGATTACATTCCTTGGCAAACTGGGTCAACAGACCGCAGCAGCTTTCGTAGGAAGTATCTACAATTTCTAAATCACAAATTTTTTCTGCAAAAATGTGATGGTCAAAGCGGATGGTGGATGCTGCGGTTTCGAAGCGTGCATCGCTGATTAAGTGCTTGCCGCCGCAATCCAGGACGATGGCAAGAGCCCCCTCGTACAGACTGTCTTCAATTTCATCCATGAGTACATCATCCATAAAGCTGTAATGACCGGCACCGTCGCCAACCACATAGACTTCCTTTTCCGGGAAATTCGCTTTGATGATGTGCTTTAAACCAATCTGGCTGCCCAGAGCGTCACCGTCGGGCTTGTTGTGACGGTGGATAATGATTCGGTTGTACTTTTTGATTTCAATTAAAATGCTTGTAAACATAGGAAAATCCTTTCTGGTGCTGTCGGCCCTGTTTATTCGAAGTAGCCCTTGTATTCTACCTTTAAAGGGCTGTCCGGGAATAAATGGCGGTACAGTTCGATAAAGTAATCGTCAGTCATGCTGGCAATGAAGTCTACCACCAGCTGATCCGGGTCAGTAGCCTCATACGGGGTTTGACGCGGGTAATGGGTTTGGTTGACATAGTCAATGTGCTGGGTGAAAATCGGGGATTTTTTATTGCTGTTTTTCAGGTCATCCAGCAGTTGGTCGTAAATTTCGGCCATCATTGGTTTTACCGTCATGCCAAGCTTGGTCATGGTGGCTGCATTTTCGTAAATCTTTGCATAGTTTTCGCGTTTTGCAGACTGCAGCGCCTTAAAATGAGCGGTATCCATTTTGATATATGGTTTGCCGTAACTGTTTTCAATGATGTTTACTACCAGGTTATTAATGATTTCCGCATTGATGGAACCGATGCCTTCGTTGAGGAATTCTTCTTCCTCCACCAGATTGACTCTGGCAGCGTCCTGACGGTCTTTGCCGAGGTAGGCAATAATGTCGGAGATGCGCACCACACAGCCCTCCAGAGTGGATGGCAGGATGCGGTTGGCAAAGGCACGGTCTGTGTAGCAGTGCTCAATCATTTCGTCAAACTCTTCAAAACTTTTTAGTGGTACCGGATGATATTCTTCCAGCTCTACCTCACCGTTATGGCAGGCGATGCCGTCCAAAGTCTGGAGGCTGATGTTGAACGGAAAAATTTTGTCAAGCACTCTTATGGAATGCACGTTGTGGCAGAAATGTCTGCCGGTGTGCTCATAATAAATTTCGTTTAAGAAGCTTTCACCGGAATGGGCAAAAGGTGGATGGCCGATGTCGTGGCCAAGGGCAATTGCCTCGATTAAGTCCAGGTTCAGATTTAACGCTGCACCGATGGTTCTGGCAATACGGGATACCAGCTGTACATGCAGGCTGCGTCGGGTAATATCATCGTTTTTAATCAGGGAAAAGACTTGAGTCTTGTCCGTGTAACGGTTATAATAAGGACAGTGCAGGATTTTGTCGATATCATGCATAAACGGCGGCCGCCAGATGGAGGCTTTGTCTCTTGGCGAGGCAATGCGCCGGATGATGTTATTGCTGTCAAATCCTACGTTTGGTAACGTTCTGTTCTTTCGGTCTTCCTGAATTTTGCGGGAAATTTCCTCGGACAGAATTTCATATTTCGGTTGCATAAAGTCACCCCTTTTTGAGATGGTTTTGTGGCAGAGTGCCACATTTCATTATACTATAAATTGAAGTATCTAGCAATGAGTTTTTGCGGAGGAAATCATGGAAAAATTATTATTGGTGGACGGCAGCAATTTGCTGTTTCAAATGTTTTTCGGCATGCCGGCCCGTATCATAAACGAACAGGGAAAATCCATTCAGGGAACCTTAGGCTTTGTGGGTGCCCTGCTTAAAATTATCCGCAGGACAGAGCCTACCCATGTGGCGGTGTTGTTTGACGGAGAGAGCCATAATCCCCGTAAAGATTTGGACGAGGAATATAAATCCAACCGGGAGGATTACAGTCAGGTGACAGAGGAGGAAAATCCTTTTTCCCAGCTGCCGGATATTTATGCGGCGTTGGATTTTCTTGGTATTTGCCATGCGGAAACGGTGGACTGTGAAACCGACGACTGGATGGCTGGGTATGTACGGAAGTATGCTGCGATAAGTGCAGATGCGGTTTCTGCGACAAAAACATCGGAGATTGTGATTTCTTCCTTTGACAGCGATTTCTTTCAGTTAATTTCGGAGAACGTAACTATTTTGCGGTATCGCGGAGATAATTCCGTGCTTTGTGATAGGGCATATTTGCAGGATAAGTTTGGAATTGCGCCGGAACGGTATGCGGATTTTAAATCCCTTACCGGGGATACGGCGGATAACATCAAAGGTGCAGATAAGGTTGGTCCGAAAACGGCGGCACAGCTGGTAAATGAGTTTGGTTCCCTGGAAGAAATTATTGCCCGGGCAAAGGAGATTAAGAAGCCTTCTGTAAGAGAGTCGGTGAAGCAGAATGAGGAGAGACTTCGGACGAATTACCGGTTGATTAAATTAGACGGCGCAGAAAATTTGCCGTTTGCTTTGGAAGAACTGGTATGGGAAGACAGAGGTATAACAACTACGGAAGTGCTAAAGGGTATTGGGCTTAGGTAGAGAGGAATAGATATGCTGATTTTAAACGGAAACGTGTTTATAGACGGAAGGTTTGAGCAAAAAGACATCAGAATAGAAAACGGTAAGTTTGCGGAGATTGCAGAACCGGGGGAACTTTGTGGTTTAGAGCAAGATGTATTGGATGCCACCGATAAATACATCATTCCCGGTCTGGTGGATGTGCATACCCACGGAAGAATCGGACTTGATTTCAGCAAAATTACAGAAAAAGAATTGGAACAATTGCTGGCTTCTTACAAAGCCTGCGGTGTAACTTCGGTGCTTGCTACCACCATGACAAATGAACCGTTTGTGGTGGAAGAATCCCTGCGCATTATGGGGAAATATATCGAAAAACAAGAGGAATCTGCTTGTGATTTACGTGCAAAACTTCTTGGCATTCACATGGAAGGTCCTTTCCTTGGCAAAGAGAAAAAGGGCGCCCATGATGAAAAATATCTGCAACTGCCGGATTGGGAGCAGTTTGAACAATGGCAGACGTTAAGTGGCGGAAACATCCGCTTAATCACTATTGACCCATGTCTTGACGGTGCGGAAGAATTTATTTCAAAGTGTGTTGCAAGCGGAGTGAAGGTTTCACTTGGACACACCGCCAGCAATTATGAAACTGCGGTAAAAGCAGAACAGGCCGGTGCAGACCATGTAACCCACACCTTTAACGCCATGAACCCATTACATCACCGAGAGCCGGGGCTGATTGGTGCAGCAATGGATACCGGAATGTATATGGAACTGATTTGCGACGGAATCCATGTGCATCCTGCCATGGTACGCATGATGTTTGCGGCGCACCCGGACAAGGTAGTATTGGTTTCTGACTCTATTGCTGCAGCGGGACTTCCGTCAGGAGAGTATGAGTCCGGCGGGATAAAAGTGATGTTGCAAAACGGCAAGGTAGTGCTTGCGGACGGAACCATTGCGGGTTCGGCGGTAAGTTTGCAGGATTGCCTGATAAATACCATAAAATTTGGTGTTCCTGTAGAGCAGGCGGTAAACAGTGCCACCTATCTGGCGGCAAAATCCGTTGGGCTGGAAGATGTTGCAGGAAGTATAGGAGTTGGAAGAAATGCGGACTTTTTACTATTATGACCAACTGAATAAAGAACAGCAGCGAGCCTATTATGCCATGAAAGAAGGTCTGCTGAATTTAAAGGATTCCTTTGCGGTACCGATGCTTTCTAACAAAGAATTGTCGGATATTTATTTTATGATTCGCATGGACTGTCCGGAAATTTTTTATTCGGTGACGTTTTCTTATAAATTTTACCCGGATTCCTCCGCCGTGGAGATGACACCACAGTATCTTTTTTCGAAGGATAAAATCAGGGAACACCGTCAGGCCATGGAGGCAAGGGTGAAGAAACTGGCCCGTCAGGCGGCGGATTTGGATGAAAGAGGGAAAGAACTCTTCATCCACGATTTCATTGTAAATAATGTGAAGTACGATAAGTTGAAGAAAGAGTATTCCCATGAAATCATCGGAGCGCTGGGCAATGGCGTGGCAGTCTGTGAGGGAATAGCAAAAGCGGTTAAAATTCTGTGCGATGAACTGAACATCTGGTGTATCATTGCGCTGTCGGAAGCTAATCCGGACAAGGGAATTAAATACCGTCATGCTTGGAATGTCATCCGGATTGGCGGGCAGTATTATCATCTGGATGTTACCTTTGACAACACCCTGTCCAAAGACGGTACTGTGCGGTATGACTATGTGAATTTGTCGGATAAGCAGATGTTCCGGGACCATGAGCCTGTGATTTGGAAGGTGCCGGCTTGCAGCGATAACGACCGGTTTTACTATAAAGAGAAGAAGCTTTCCTGGACCACCTTGGATGAGGTACAGAACCGGACAAAGCAGGCAGTGAAAAAGGGAAAAGTACTGTTGTTTCACTGGCGGGGCGGATATTTGACAAAGGAGATTCTAGAAGAACTTTTAAAGGTATTTGATACGGAAGCGAAATTAAAAAATAAATGCGCCTATACTTCCGTCAACTGGGCTCAGGCAGTACTTCGGGTGCGGTTTGAGGACGGTGTCGGAGAAGAACAGCTTGAAATGGAAGAGGCGAACGAGGGGGAGAAGGAGTAGCTGCAACAGATGCAGTATAAATCAGAAAAAACTGCCGGTTTTTGAACCGGCAGTTTTTTATGGACTTATTATAATTTAGATTCCACATATTCAGCAATTTCCATATTGTCGTCTAACATACGGCAGCTGTACTGAATGATTCCTTTTGATAACACAGCTTTACGGATTGGCACGGCAGATAATGGCTCCTGAACAGCAAAATGGTGGATTTGGATTTTCAGTAATTCACCCATTTTTATGTCAGAATTTTCTGTGGTAAAAGCAAGTCCGTTGGCGCTGATGTTTGTCATGCTGCCGGTGTAGGCTGCGCCGGATTTCAACGTGATTCCGCAAGGATTTGTTAAGGACAATCTAGGGTATTTTCTGCGGTTTGCTATGGTTGGCTGGCCGTCTGCCCTAACAGCAACGGTGTTCTGCTGTGTATGAAGAACGGTAGCGTTTGCCCAGTGGTAGGTGGTATTGTTTACAACAACAGAGATGTTGCAGGTTTTAGCAAGGGTAGAAGGAACGCCGGTTTCAAAAGTAACGGAAATTACATTTTCTGTGACATTCGAAACGATGCCTTTATATACTGTGTCCTGATTTGCCGGCTTTAAGGAGACTGCCATATCCTCGTGGATATCGGATACATTCATGAGTCCGGTAGCGCCTAATTCTTCAATTAACTTGTTTACGGTGTGCTCAATGCTGATAACGTGGGCAGAGGTTTCTTCGTTCTTGCTTCGGATTTCTTCGGAGCTGTCAGCGGTTTCTACAATTTTAACAACAATGGATTCCATAATGTCGTTTACGCTGTTCATGTTTTCTACCAGCTGAAGGTTGGAAGTTTCTACCTCACCAACGGCCTGATTAATGTTATTTACATTGGTGCCAAGCACGACGCTGTCGGAGCTGATGGCTGCGACGCTTTCGTAAACAGTTTCGATTTTTTCTACGGTTTTTGCGATTAATTCAATGATGCGTTCCACAGAAACGGTCATGTTGTCAGATGTAGCGCCTAACACATCCAGGGCGTTCATGATACTTGCGGAGGACTGCTTGGTACCGTCCGACAGATTTCTGATTTCATCTGCCACGACACTGAAGCCACGGCCGGCTTCACCTGCTCTGGCTGCTTCGATGGAAGCATTTAATGCCAGTAAATTGGTCTGGGAAGAAATGTTGTTGATGGTGCCTGTTTCGGTTTTTACCTTGCCGAATTCTTCCTTAAAGTCGGTTAAGATAGTGTCGACTTTATTGGCCAGCTCTTTCATTTCACGGGCAGATGTGATGGCATCCTGCAGCTGTTCGTTGCTGACGGAAGCATGTTCTACGGACTGCTGAGCTAAGGTGACGGTTTTCTCTACCAGGTTGGAAACCTGAGTTACCTGATTGGAAATGGACTTTGTCATTTCCAGGCTGGAGAAGGTTCTGTCGGTTAAAATATTTGTCTGCTCCGCAATGGTGGACATGTCATCTACCACGGAAGTAGCTCCGGCGCGGTTTTCATCGGCATATTCTTTTACGGCATTTACACCGTCTACTACGGTGGTACTTACTTCTTTTACCTTGGATACGGTTTCTTTTACTCTGTCCAAATTTTCTGTAATAGCAGCCACATTATGATTATTTAACCGGATTAAGTAATGAATCAATAAGTAAACGGCCAGATTAATCATAATGGAAGCGGCAAACACAATTTTAAAGGAGTCGGACATGGAGGCATCCACGGCTCCCCGGTTGATGGTGTTAATAATGAAGGAGATAACACCAATGATGTTGGCCGCCATAATCAGAATTAAAAGCTTAAAATTCTGATATAAGGCCACGATAATCATTATCGGGACAATGTATACAAAAATCAGTGGGTTCTTTAAGCTGGATAAAATCAGGATATAAAACAGGGAGTAGCCGACGCAAAGCACCCAGTGATGTAAATTTCGTTTTTTGTTATTAAATTTTTTGGCAACAAGGGATAAAAGGAAGGAGCCCCAGTCGGCTACTACAAAGGCAACTAAAAAACCGGGAGGCTGGGAGCCTTCTGCTACTTCTAACGCGTATGCAACAGTTAAAAAGAGTGACATAAGTAAATAAATTGCACCAACCTGTTTGTCTGCAAGTTGTTCAAAATCAATTAGGGTATTCTTTTCTTGCTTTTTCATCTTTTGCTACTGTCCTTTCGTGTTTTTGTTGTCTGGCAAGATCTGTTGATATTTTACTCCCAAATCAGGCGAAAAACAATAGTATTCCCGTAAAAAGAATTTAGTTATGCTCATAAATAAGCTTCTTCGCACATACACTGTACAAACACAAATCTTTCGGGGGCGCTTGTGAATAACCTAAGTGCAGTGAAGTATAGACAAATTGAGGAAAGGGCGGCGGAGGTGGCTCGTTACATTGTGGACAACAATGCCACGGTGCGCCAGGCGGCGAA
>JAZNXI010000171.1:0-13106 GCA_045593825.1 Lachnospiraceae bacterium | reverse complement strand
CTTCCTTCTGCTCTTCCTTCTGCTCTTCCTATTTCCATGCCCATCGCTCTGCCCTCTTTCATTCCGGCAGCCCGGCCTTCTTCCAGACCTTCTTCCCAGGCATCCTCTTTCAAGCCCTGTTCATACAGTTCTTTGTTGAATTCCGTCAGTATCAACTCGATCACCTCCGCTTTATGCAGCAGCAGAATATCCTCTAAGATACCTTCCCGGATGCACTCATTCACAGCTTTGTTTATTGCTGCTTCCAGATTGTTTTCCAGCTTATACTCTTGCACTTTTCTTACAAAAATAGTATAGTCTGCCAAAACTTTACATGCTAACAACCGAGGATCCAAAGCCGGATGATTTACGTTAATGACCGTAGCTGTCCACTCAAAGGCTCCGGAATTGTCCTCATGGATAAATGCATCTGTTAATCTTAACTTTTCTACTGCCGGACGTTGTTCCACACCATTATAAAACACAACATATTTTGGTGTTGGAATTGTTACCAGTTTCTTGCGGTATACGTTTTTATGTGTATCGGCAATGTACTTATCATATAGTTTTCCAAAATACATCAGCCCCCGCAACGGCATATTCGGATTATGGGTAGATTGCTGCTCCCATAAATTCATCTCACTATCCAAAATAAATGCCACATCATTTTTCATATCAATGTAGATGACATCATCAATTGTATAAATTGTCACATCATCAGCATTTGTATAAGCAGTCCCGTTTAAGGCATTATAAAGTGCCAGAGTATTCTCCTTATACTTTTCATTGCCAAAAAGCAATCGGAACAATCTGTCCTTATACTTTTTATTGACAGTTGCCGCCATAATATACTCCTCTCTAAAATCCAAGTAAACTCTAACGAAAAAAACAACTGTCTGTACATGCAATAGTATAACATGCACAAACAAGCTGCGTAAAGCAGAATTATTTAAACTTCTTCATATTTCGAAGCGTTATTTTCCCTATTCATTTATCAACGTACAATTGGCGCTGCAGGCACAAAAAAGTACCTGCAGCTTATTTCTATGCCACCCGTCTCAGGGTCAAAGTTTCTTTATCATAAAAGTAGATGCTGTCGGAAAGCACCTCCGTCGGGTCAATTTGTGTTTCATTGATTTCCCTCACCATGCTTGCAAAATATTCCACGCAAAATTCTTTATCTTCAGGCACCAGAATCAACTCATGTACACTGCTCGGCAGAATATAAAATCCCTTTCCGATACGTTTTGCAAAACACTCCAGTTCCACATCACAGGTCATGGAAACTGCGCCAAACATACCTTTTGTATTGGTTAATACAAACATATACGGATAGCATTCCTTTGCCTGACAGATTTCCACACCGACCTTACGCCCCAAATCGTACAATAAATCCTGCATACAGCGGATTTTTGCAGGCTGATAGCGCTGAATATTGCTTTCTGCCGTCTGATGAAGTTCTTCCACTGTAACACCAAGCAGTTCCAGATGCTCTTTCGTAATAATCAGGGTTCCCTGCACATCAGATTCAATATTTACGGAATAGTAATACACAATAGCAAGATCCATAAAATCTTTGTAAGGAATTGTTTCCAGCTGGCCTGCATTGCGCTCTTTATTAATCAGACGCATAAAAACATTACGGCGGAATTCCTCCCATTCAAACTTGATTTCCTGTAATAATGACCGGCTTTTTTCCACTTCTTCCCGATAGGTGGCACATAATCTGTTACAAATATCCTCCAATGTACGGATGCCCCGCATCCACTCCACATATTGGTTCTCAAGATAAAAATTTGGTGCTACTCTCTCGTTTTCTCCCTTTAAAAGCAGACCGGTAACAGTAACTCCGTTATTTTTTAAAGAAGTGCAGACTTCTCCCGTCACCTTGCCTTCAAAAAAAGCCTCTACGCGTTCTTTCAGCTCTGTCAGAAACTGAATATAATCTTTTTCGTTATTCAATTTTTTGTCCTTTCTTTGTTGAAAAAATACCGAAACCTCTGCCATAAGGCCGGTATACAACGATTTCAAGGAATCATAAGAATTTTTGAAGCTATTCTCATTGTAACAAAAAAGGAAGTCTGCTTCAAGAGCAAACTCCCTTTGGATTGTTAGAAAAAAACAGTAGTTTTTTGTATACTTTGTACAATATTTATTTGGATAAATACTCATGGATACCCTTGGCCGCAGCCCTTCCTGCACCCATAGCAAGAATTACGGTTGCCGCTCCGGTAACCGCATCACCACCGGCAAATACACCCTCTCTGGAGGTCTGTCCGTTAGACTCTTCCGCCACAATACATTTATGACGGTTGCATTCCAATCCGTCTGTAGTAGAGGTAATCAGCGGATTCGGACTGGTACCCAGGGACATAATTACGGTATCTACATCCAGCTCAAACTCGGAACCTTCTTTCACAACCGGTCTTCTTCTGCCGGAAGCATCCGGTTCGCCAAGTTCCATTTCCACACAGGTCATTCCCTTTACCCAGCCGTTTTCATCCACTAAAATCTCAGTAGGATTGGTAAGCAGCTTAAAGATAATGCCCTCTTCCTTTGCGTGATGCACTTCTTCCACACGGGCCGGAAGTTCTTCTTCGCTTCTGCGGTACACAATATAGGTAGTTGCGCCAAGACGCAGTGCGGTTCTTGCAGCGTCCATAGCTACGTTACCGCCACCCACAACAGCAACTTTTTTTCCTCTGAAAATCGGAGTATCGTATGCATCATCAAAAGCTTTCATCAGGTTATTTCTTGTTAAAAATTCATTGGCAGAGAATACACCGTTGGCATTTTCACCCGGAATACCCATGAACTTTGGAAGTCCTGCACCGGAACCGATAAATACGGCATCAAATCCTTCTTCTTCCATTAACTGGTCAATGGTGGTGGACTTGCCGATAATCACATTGGTTTCGATGGTAACGCCAAGGGCCTTTACATTTTCAATTTCACTCTTAACAACCGTATCCTTTGGTAAACGGAATTCCGGAATTCCGTAAACAAGCACACCGCCTGCCTCGTGCAGGGCCTCAAAAATAGTTACGTCATAGCCAAGCTTAGCCAAGTCTCCGGCACAGGTAAGACCGGCCGGACCGGAACCGATAACCGCCACCTTTTTGCCCTTCTTTTCAGCATCTGTCTTTGGCTTAATGTTATTTTCCCTTGCCCAGTCTGCTACAAAGCGCTCTAATTTACCGATAGAAACCGGCTCTGCCTTAATGCCGCGGATACACTTAGCTTCACACTGGGACTCCTGCGGACATACTCTTCCGCAAACCGCCGGAAGCGCGGAATACATGCTGATAACATCGTAAGCACCAGCAATATTCTGTTCCTGTATTTCTCTTATAAAGCCCGGGATATCAATATTCACCGGACATCCCTTCTGACACTGTGGGTTTTTACAAGTCAAGCAACGGGCTGCTTCCGCCACGGCTTCTTCCATGCTATAACCAAGACAAACCTCATCAAAATTGGTTGCACGAACCTTTGGATCCTGTTCTCTGACAGGAACTCTATGTAACATATCTGCCATTGTACATTCTCCTCCCTACTCGCAATGTCCGCAGCCGCCGTGATGGGTTGCCCCCTCTTTTTCACGTAATACTGCGCGGCCTTCTACTGTTTTATATAACTGCTGACGTTTCATTGCTTCATCAAAATCTACCAGATGACCGTCAAATTCCGGTCCGTCTACGCAGGCAAACTTAATTTCGTTTCCAACGGTTAGTCGGCAGGCACCACACATGCCGGTACCGTCTACCATTATCGGATTCATGCTGACAATGGTTTTAATACCAAGTTCTTTGGTAAGCAGACAGACAAACTTCATCATAATCAGCGGACCGATAGCCACGATATGGTCGTAAACTTTGCCTTCTGCAATAAGAGACTTTAAGCAGTCGTTTACATTACCTGTTCTGCCGTAGGAGCCGTCATCGGTAGTAACGTATACATTGGCTGCTACCTGTTTCATCTCTTCTTCCAAAATAATCAGGTCTTTATTTCTGGCACCAATAATAACGTCCACATCAATCCCCTGCTCATGCAGCCACTTTACCTGAGGATATACCGGTGCGGTACCTACACCGCCGGCAATAAACAGCATCTTCTTTGCTGCCAGTTCTTCTTTACTTTCATCAATCAAATCAGATTTACATCCGAGAGGACCTACAAAATCACGAAATGAATCTCCAACCTCATATTCCGCCATCATTTTTGTGGATGCTCCCACTGTCTGGAATACAATGGTTACTGTCCCTTCTTCTCTGTTATAATCGCAGATGGTAAGAGGAATTCTTTCTCCCTTCTCATCTGTCTTTACAATAACAAACTGCCCCGGATAACAATGCTTTGCAGTTCTCGGTGCTTTTATATCCATCAACACAATATTAGATGACAAAAAGGTCTTTTTAACGATTTCGTACATGCCTATTTCCTTCTTTCTCAAAAGTATTAGTCACATTGTAACTCGTCTTTTCGAAAAAATCCAGTATTATATGAAATTTTTTTCTATATTAGAATTTTTTTTACTTTATTTAAAAAAAGTACTTTACTTTAATTCGTCATAGTGATAAAATAGTAACGTATACATAAAGGAGGTGTTGTAATGGGCAAAAATATTAAGAATCCTGCAGTCGATTATTTATTTGATGCAATTCTCAGCTTAAAAGACAAAGATGAATGTTATGCTTTTTTTGATGATATATGTACGGTAAATGAGATTCTCTCTTTATCCCAGCGTTTTGAGGTAGCTGCAATGTTACGTTCCAGAAAAACATATCTCGAAATTGCGGAAAAAACCGGTGCTTCCACCGCAACCATCAGCCGTGTTAACCGTTCCTTAAACTATGGTAACGACGGCTACGACATGGTATTCGGAAGAATCGATCCTTTACCGGCAGACCATACAGAATCTAAGGCGGAATAATTAATTGTAAACAAAAAATCTCAGGTAAACCACCTGAGATTTTTTATGTTTTCTTTTACTTTTCTTCTTTTAATTCTTCCTTCTTCTCGGAAAAGTTTTCATCAATCAGACGCTCCAGCATCTGCCGCTTCACATAAATATCATAACTAAGCAGACAGCCGTAAGCAAATTTTCTTAAGTACTCTCTTTGGGCATCATCCTGAATATCGGAAAAGGTCTCCTCTGCAAGTTTTGCCTTTTTTATAATATCCCTGGAAACCACACCAGCCTGGTCTTTTTCCATTTCATAAATTTCATCATAAATTTCATCCAGACTGATTTCTCCCTTGCCGTCAAAAAACAGTTCCGCCAATGGATGCATCAGGGAGCGGATGTCCGTAATGGACATGAAATTCTTCAAATAATAAATGAAAATCAGCATGACCATATGGTCTTTGGAATATTTCTTTTTTACCGGAGACGGAAGCAGGTCATTTTTTGTATAGTTATTAATCATGGTTTTGGTAAGCAGCTTGTCTTCGCTGTAGCGCTTGGTTTTTTCAAGATGCTGGTCCATAAAAGTGGTTACCTGGTCCATGTATAAATCAATATTTGGAATTTCGTTTGGCTTGATATAGGAAATCTTCTTTATATTCTCCAGCAAGGTTCTTATTTCGGAAACTTCCTTCTTTTTCTTCTCCATAGTTTTACCCCTTCGATATTTTATCGTTATCAAAATCGTATAATGCTTCTAATATTTCTATTATATAGTATTCAAAACCATATGACAAGATATAATTTCATCTTCTTTTTTTGCTTTACCTCTTTTCTTTTCTGCAGATTTGTGGTAAACTAGAACAGAAGTTCGAAAACGATTATTTAGGAGAATTCCCATGAGTATTTATGATTCCTTAAATCCCGAGCAGTTGTCCGCCGTTAAACATGACCGTGGTCCCCTGCTTATTTTAGCCGGTGCCGGTTCCGGTAAAACAAGAGTACTAACCCATCGTATTGCCTACCTGATTAACCAGCTGGACGTAAGCCCTTATCAAATTCTGGCAATTACATTTACAAATAAAGCAGCAAAAGAAATGAAGGAGCGTGTAGAAAAAACCGTCGGCGAGCAATCCCAAAACATTTGGGTCAGCACCTTTCACTCCACCTGCGTACGTATTCTGCGCCGTTTTATCGAAAGTCTCGGTTACGACCGCAACTTTACCATTTATGATGCAGACGACCAAAAATCCTTAATGAAGGACGTATTAAAGCAGCTGCAAATCGACACAAAGCAAATGAAGGAAAAAGCATTCCTTTCTGCCATTTCCTCTGCTAAAGACGAACTGGTCGGTCCTGATGCTTATGCCCTCACCGCTTACGATTTTACCGCAAAAAAAATCGCCCAGGTGTACCGCGAATACCAGCGCCGTTTAAAAGAAAACAACGCCCTGGACTTTGACGACTTGATTTTTAAAACTGTAGAATTATTCCGTACCAATCCTGATGTACTGGCCTATTACCGGCGCCGGTTCCGCTACATCATGGTAGACGAATACCAGGACACCAACACCGCCCAGTTCCAGCTTATCAAACTGCTGGCCTCCTACGAAAACGAATACGGAGAAATCGAACATAACCTCTGCGTGGTAGGTGACGACGACCAGTCCATCTACAAATTCCGCGGAGCCAACATTTACAATATTTTAAACTTTGAAAAAGAATATCCAAATGCCAAAGTTATCAAACTGGAGCAAAACTACCGCTCCACAAAAAATATTCTGGCGGCAGCCAACGAGGTCATCCACAACAACCGGGGGCGAAAAAACAAGTCCCTTTGGACAGACAACGCGGAAGGCAGTGTAGTTCACTTTACCAAATATGAATCCGATATCGATGAAGGTAACTTCGTTGCCGATAAAATCGAACAAATCTTAGAAGAAAAAGGCTGTGAATTTAAAGACTTTGCGGTTCTCTACCGCACCAACGCCCAATCCCTTGTATTCGAAAAAGCCCTGCGTGCCAAGCACATCAAGGCAAAAACCATCGGTGCTTTAAGCTTCTTCCAGCGTAAAGAAGTAAAGGACATCATTGCCTACTTAAAAACCATCGACAATGCCAGAGACGACATAGCCTTAACACGAATTATCAATGTACCAAAGCGCGGCATCGGTCTTACCACCATCGACCGCTTAAAGGATTATGCCACCGCCCACGAAATAGGTCTGTACGCCGCCTTAGAGCGTGTAGAAAGCATTTCTGCGGTAGAACGGGCAAAGCCTAAGCTACGTTCCTTCCTGGCCTTAATCGAGAGCCTGCGCTACGAGCAGAACCAAAACAATATTCCGCTAAAGCAGTTAATCAAAAAGCTTCTTTCTGAAACAGGCTATGTAGATGAGCTCCGCGCCGACGAACCGGACACCGCAGAAGAACGTATCCAAAACATCGATGCTCTCATCTCCTACGCTGAGCGTTATGAGCAGACTGAGGACTTGCCAACACTTACCGGCTTTTTGGAATACTGCGGCTTAAACAGTGAAGAAGCCGCCTCTGAAGATGAGGATGAAGAAGATGCCGACAATTACGTTTCCCTCATGACCTTACATAACGCTAAAGGACTGGAATTTCCTTATGTGTTTCTTTGCGGCATGGAAGAAGGCTTATTCCCAAGCTTTATGTCCTTAAATGCAGAAAATCCCGAGGCAGAAATTGAGGAAGAACGACGTCTGTGCTATGTAGGCATCACCCGTGCCATGAACGAGCTATATTTAAGTGCGGCATCCCGCCGCATGCTGCGTGGAGAAAACCAGTATAATTCCGTGTCCCGGTTTATTAAAGAAATTCCGCGGTATCTGTTAAATGTCACTTCTCCAACCGGCGGAGACTCCTCGTTCCGTCAAAGCAGTGCATTTGCGGACAGTCCAATCAGACAATCAAAATCCACCTTCCAGGAAAGCAAAAAAAGTTTCTCCGCTCCTGCTTACGGTGGTTCCCGCCCATCTGTACCATACAGTACACCGGGATCTGCCACAAGAAAACCGGACAATGCTTTTACCATGTTTGACAAGCCGGCGCCTTCCGCAGCTGATAGACCTCTCTCCTACGACGTTGGAGACACTGTGCTGCATATTAAATTCGGCACCGGTGTAGTAAAATCCATTGTCAAAGGCAAAAACGGCCACGAGGTTACTGTAGATTTTCCACACTATGGCACAAAAAAATTACTTTCTACCTTTGCTAATCTAAAAAAACTGTAATTTGTTATAAAATTTCAAGTTTGATATAGTAAATTTCAAAAAAAGGTGGTATACTGTATATATTAAGATGAATAATTACTTTTTCACAAGAAAGGATGCTGTTATGTACATGAAGAAGATTGACGAATTAATTGCAAGCAACGCAAAGTTAGCAGAACTCCTTGGCAGAAAGGAAGAAGAACCTGAAAAGAAGTGCTGTAAGGCAATTGTTTGGGTACTTGCCATCATCGGCGCTGTAGCTGCTATTGCTGCCATCGCTTATGGTGTATACCGTTATTTAAATCCTGACTATCTTGATGATTTCGATTTTGATGATTTTGACGATGAAGATTTTGAAGAAGACTACGACGATGATTTAGAAGACGAAATCGTAGAAGACATTGTTGTTGAAGCAGAAACAGAAGAAGCTTAATTAAAAAAAAAGAGCCTGCCGCAGCAGGCTCTTTTTTTTTACTTTACAGCCTTTTCCGAATACGTATTATCTACCAAATCTTCATAAGGCGGACGTTTTTCCAGTTCTCCGGCACTTTCCAGAATATCAAGCAATAAAGTAAATGCCTCTTCAGAAAATACCAAATCTTCCTTCCAGCTGTCCTGGTCATAATATCTTGTAATAATTGTTACCAGTGTATCCCTGTCAGTTTCTGCAAACTGCGGCTGGATAATTTCCGCAATTTCCTCCGGAGTATGGGTATTTACATAATCCATGCCCTTCTGCAGCGCCTTTACAAAACCCTCGATTACCTCCGGATTCTTTTCCATATAACTCTTCTTTGCAGAAAAAGCAGTATATGGAACATATCCGCTCTCTACACCAAGGGAAGAAACCACATATCCTGCGCCTTCCTTTTCCAATGCGGTTGCGGACGGTTCAAATTCTACCGTATAGTCACCGCTGCCGCCGGAAAAAGCCTGGGCTGTCATACCAAAATCAATGTTTTGGATTATAGTTAAGTCGTTATCCGGATCCATACCATACTTCTTTAAGATATATTCAAATACCATCTGTGGCATACCGCCCTTTCTGCCACCAAGCACAGTCTTGCCCTTTAAGTCCGTCATCTTGAAATCTTCCCTGGCTTCTCTGGACACAAGGAAGTTACCAGCACGCTGGGTCAACTGCGCAAAATTAACCACATAATCTTCTGCGCCTTCGTTATATACGTACACAGAAGCCTCCGAACCCATAAAACCAATCTCCGATTCTCCGGATAACACAGCAGTCATGGTTTTATCCGCACCAAGACCGTTAACCAGCTCCACTTCGATGCCTTCTTCTTCAAAATATCCTTCCTCAATAGCCACATACATCGGTGCATAGAAAATGGAGTGTGCCACCTCCGTCAGCTTTACCTTTGTCATACCCTCCTCTTTACCGCAAGCAGTAAGCATCATGCAAAGCATGGAAGCAATAAGTAATACCGCACATTTTCTCTTCATAAAAAACCTCCCGGTTAAGTTTGACTTCTTAGTCAGTATACTCAACCGGGAGGTTTCACGTGTTTGTACCACTATTTCTTTTTTGCTTTATTACTGTTAATATTTGTTTTAATAACCTGGTTACCTTCTTTAAAAAGGGTGGAAAGCATTTTTCCGAGCATGTTTTTTGTCTCCTTGGAAAGTCCACCGATTTCCTTTAAAACCACATTGGCAACCCTGCCTTTTTCTGCATTTAAATCTTCCAGACTTTTTGCCTGGGAGGCATCCAGAACTTTATACAGAGTATCTACAAAGGTAGCACGCTCCTCATTGGAGGTTTCCCGCAGCCAGTTTTTTAAGATGTCGTTCACCATTCTGCTGGTATCAGAAACACCGTTTACCGTAACAAACTTCGGTCCCAGCACTTCCCAGGACATAGCATCATGCTGTAAAAGCCCCTTATTACTGCTTTTAACAACCTTTTGTTCTCCTGCTGTTTCTAAAAGCATACCTACCACTGCCGTTTCCGGCACAAAGGAATGAATCTTTGGAAACATTTCTTCATAAGCATCTCCGAGCCCTTGTAAATCATAAAACCCCGGGCCATCATGATTATAAATATCCAGAATTTTTCTTCTGGTACGGAAGGAAGCCCGTACTCCCGCATACACTGCTAAATTGCCACCCTTGGAATGGCCGCAGACAACACATTTGCCGCGGATGGAATCCGAAACTTTTTCTATATAGGAAAGCGCCTGATTCTGAGCCGGAATGATTGGAAGAAAACTCATATTGAAATCTTCTTTCCAACTGACAAGCTTTTCATCGGTTCCACGGAAAATCACCGCATAACGGTTTCGCTGCAGTAATGCCGTCACGGCACAAAACTGGGATTCCTGCGCATAATCGATATGATTAACAAACCCGGTAAGCCTGATATTCTTAAATCTTGGTGTCCCCGCCAGCTTTTGCAGCATCAGCACAGAAGATTTTGTAAAGGATACCTGTTCCCTTAATATTTTCTCTGCATCATGAGTCTTTGCAAACTGCACCGATGCTTCTTCTATGGTAATGGTGTCTGTTTCAGAGCATTTTTCCGGCACAATACCATCCAACGCTGCATAAGAAAGCCACGCAAGAATCAAACTGTCCACTTCATTAAACTCTGCTTCCTCAAAAGTAAGATCGCCTCTCCAATCGAGATAATCAAACAACCCTGCCATTCCTGTCTCCTTACTCAGCTTTACCTCTCTATTCGTTGGTCAACTGGGACATATACAGCTGATAATAATGTCCTTTCTTCTCCATCAGTTCTTCGTGGCTGCCACTTTCTGCAATCTGACCGTTATCAATATACATGATACGGTCACAGCCCTTAATGGTAGAAATACGATGTGCTACAATAAAGGATGTACGGTTCTTTAATAACTGCTTAATACCCTCCTGAACCAAAAGCTCTGTATTTGTATCAATGGAGGAGGTCGCCTCATCCAAAATCAGAATCTTTGGATCGGAAAGCAGTGTTCTTGCAAAAGATAACAGCTGACGCTGACCTGCGGAAAGCACATCACCGCGCTCATTTACCTGAGTATTATACCCATCCGGCAATCTTCTTATAAATTCATCCGCATACACCTGTTTTGCCGCTGCGATACACTCTTCGTCGGTAGCATCTAAGCGTCCGTACCGGATATTTTCTAAAATGGTTCCGGAGAAAATGAAGGTGTCCTGCAGCATGATGCCCATCTGGCTACGGATGGACTTTAAGGTTGCCTTTGCAATATCAAAGTCATCAATTAAAACCTTACCGCTCTTAATATTATAAAACCTGGAAACCAGATTTACAATTGTGGATTTTCCGGCACCTGTTGGGCCAACCAGGGCAATACTCTCGCCTGCCGCCGCATGGAAGCTTACCTCCTTTAATACCGGACGGTCTTTTTCATATTCGAAAATTACACGGTCAAACTTAACATCACCCTTAATTTCCGGAAGTTCCTTTGCATCCGGTTCGTCGGTAACGGTTACCGGCTCATCCATCAGCTGGAAAATACGCTCCAGATAAGATACGGTGTTAATCAGCTGGTTATAGTTGCTGCTGATATTCTGGATTGGCTGCCAGAAACGGCTGGCGTAGCTGGTCATGGCGATAATAACACCCACTTCCAGACTCTCTCTAAACATGATGATGCCCACAATGTAAAGAGCATAGTTGGTTGCCTTGGTTAAAATCAGAGTGATTGGCCAAATACTGTGGTTTACGGTAACCGCCTTCATAAAGGCACCCTTTGCTTCTAAAGAAAGCTCCTGATTGATACCACTGTTGTGTTTTTCTCTGGCAAAGCTCTGTGTAACACGCTCACCGTTTATACTTTCTGCAAGGTAGGCGGTATAGTTGGAGGACTTGTTTGCCTGCATCTGCCATGCTTTTCTCTGAACACCTTTAATGGCAAACAGATAAATCACAAAAATCGGAATGCCGGAAAACACCACAAGGGAAAGCCCCGGATGCATGTATAACATAAATCCGGCAATTACCAGAAGACTTAAGCCCTCCAGTATCATATTAATCATACCATTGGTTAAAAAGTCGGATACAGAGTTCACGTAATTGACTACGCGTACTAGAATCTTTCCGTGAGGTCTGCTGTCAAAATAGTCAAAAGGAAGTTCCTGCAGATGTACAAACAAGTCTCTGCGGATATCACGGATAATGCCCTGTCCGGCTCTTGCTGTTGCACGGGAACGGCTCTTATTACAGATTGCCTGGAGAATAACCGTAATAATAATGGCAACACCGGCAATTAATAGGGATTTTACATCCTTGTTCGGAATAAATTTATCAATGGCATTCTGGGTAAATAACGGCAGTAACAAACCACAGAAGATGGAAATCATACTGAAGCAGAATGCCGCCGCAAACAGCTTGCCGTAACGCTTTACATACACCATGCTTCGCATCAGCTGGGATATGTCAAACTTGTTATCCAAGGTTTCATCTACATTATATTTATTTCTTGCCATTAGAATGCACCTCCCTTCAGAGCTGCTGCAATTTCTTCCTCACCGGCAAGGCCCTGCTGGATACGGTAAATCTTGTAATAATATCCCTTCTTTTCCAAAAGTTCCTTATGGGTTCCCTGTTCGGAAATCCGGCCGTTTTCCAAAATGACTATAAAGTCAGCATTCTTAACGGCAGTGATACGCTGGGCAACAATAATCTTAGTTGCCTTCTTCTCTCTTGCCTCAATATGCTCCTGAATATATTTCTCGGTTTCTAAGTCTACCGCCGAGGTAGTATCGTCAAGCATTAAAATAGGAGCATTCATAGCAAGTGCTCTTGCCAGGGCGAGACGCTGCTTCTGACCGCCGGACAGGCCCATACCACGCTCACCGACAATGGTTTCGTAACCATCCGGAAGATTGCTTATAAAGCTGTCGGCATCCGCGTCAATAGCCGCCTTTTTAATTTCTTCATCAGAGGTATTTGGCACGCCGTAGGCAATGTTTGCCTCTGCCGTGTCAGAAAACAGGAACACATCCTG
>JAZNXI010000170.1:0-11689 GCA_045593825.1 Lachnospiraceae bacterium | reverse complement strand
GCCGGAATGGCTGGATACAAGTAATCCTAAGCTTCATATTGTGAAGCATGAGGACTATATTCCGGAGGAGTATCTTCCAATGTTTAATTCTAATGTGTTGGAACTTTACATGCACAAAATTGAAGGGTTATCAGAGCATTTTGTGTATTTCAATGATGACTTCTATTTGGTGGATAAGGTAACACCGGATGTGTTTTTTAAGAATGGCAAACCATGTGATATGTTAGCTTTTCAGCCGGTGGTGGCAAATCCGAAAAATCCGGTCATGTCACATCTGTATCTCAATAATTCCTTGGTACTTTGTAAGTATTTTAATAAAAGAGAGAATGTACGGCAGCATCCGGGAAATTATTTTAAACCGGGTTATCCACCGTTATATTTCTTTTATAACATGCTGGAAATGGCGTTTCCTCTGTATACCGGTTTCTTTACGGTGCACGGGCCTTCCCCTTATCTGAAGGAAACCTTCCATGAAATTTGGGAAAAAGAAGAGGAACTGTTAAAGGAAGTGTCGACGTACCGGTTCCGTAGCAACGGAGATGTAACACCATATTTGTTCCGCGAATGGCAGAAGCTCTCCAACAACTTTGTACCGACCAATGTGTTGAAGCATTTCCGGTATTTCAATATTGATACAGAAAACAAAAAATTGTTACAGACAATAAAGAAACAGCAGAAAAAAATCATCTGCATCAATGACGGAGATATCGGTGCAGATTTTGACCGTGTAAAACAGGAAGTGCAGCAGGCATTTTCAGAAATCCTTCCGGAGGTATCATCTTTTGAACGGACAACAGGCAGCACAACTGAATAGGGAAGAAAAAAGCCGTACGGAATACTCAGCCAGAAACACTACAGTGGCTATGATAGCAAGAGTGATTGCCATCCTGCTTGGTTTTTGTACCAGGGTAGTGTTCACGCATACGTTGAGTGAAGAGTACGTGGGCATTAACGGCCTGTTTACCGACATTCTGAATGTGCTGGCGTTGTCGGAGCTTGGTATCGGAACCGCAATTACGTATGCTTTGTATAAACCGATTGCGGAAAAGGACATCGAAAAACAGAAAGCCTTAATGCAGTTATACAAGAAACTTTATCGCATAGTGGCCGCTGTTGTTTTGGCAGCAGGCCTGTTAATCGTGCCGTTTTTGGATGTTCTGATTAAAAATCAGACACAGGTAGAGCATATTACCTTGCTGTATTTGATGTATCTGGCAAGTTCCGTGGTTTCCTATTTGATGATATATAAGAAGACCCTGATTGATGCACATCAGCTGAGCTATATCGGAGTGGTGTATCATACGGTTTTCTTAATTTTGCAAAATGTTTTGCAGATGATAGTATTGCTGACAACAAAAAACTTCGTGTTGTTTTTAGCCTTGCTATTGGTTTGTACTCTGCTCAATAATATAGCATTGTCTTGCAGGGCAAACCGCATGTATCCGTATTTGAAGGACAAGCAGGTTGTGTCGCTTACTAAGAAAGAAAAGAAAGAAATCTCCCAAAATGTCCGGGCTATGCTCATGCATAAGGTGGGAGATGTGGTAGTAAATAATACGGATAATTTGCTGCTGTCATCTTTAGTGGGAATTGTCAGCGTGGGTATTTACTCCAACTACTTTCTCATTATCGGTTCGGTACGGCAGGTATTGAACCAGGCGTTTCAGGGTATTACCGCAAGTGTGGGAAATCTTGGTGTAGAAGAAAGCAATGCAAAGGTAAAACGGGTTTTCGAAGCGGCATTTTTTATTGGACAGTGGATGTTTGGATTTGCCGCCATATGTTTGTATGAACTCCTTACCCCATTCGTGGGAATGAGTTTCGGACAACAGTACATTTTTAGTGCAGAAATCACCTTGGTGTTATGCCTCAATTTCTATTTTACGGGGATGAGGCAGGCTACCTTGGTTTTCAGGGATTCCCTTGGTCTGTTTTGGTATGACCGGTATAAATCGTTGGCAGAGGCAATCATAAATTTGGTGATTTCTGTGGTGTTAGGATATTATTACGGAGTCATTGGAATATTTATCGGTACCTTATGCAGTACACTTGCAACCTCCTTTTGGGTGGAGCCGTATATGTTGTATAAGCATAGATTGAAAGCGCCGTTAAGGGACTACTTTTACAGATATGCCGGATATTTATTGATAACCGGTTTTTCTTGGTGGATTACCGATGCTTTGTGCAAACAGATTTCCGGCGGTTTGTTCCATCAGTTTGTATTGCGGATGCTTTGTTGCATTTTGGTGCCAAATCTGATTTTCTTACTTGTGTATTGCCGGAGTAAGACTTTTTCTTATGTGCTAAAGAAGATTAAAAAACTTTGGAAGAATAAAACGGACTCTAAAGTAGAGACGGAGCAGGTGTTATTTTCCAAGGAAGAACAGACGTTATTTACCTTATTACGGAACAGTCTGTTAGGGAAAAATGATGTGCCGGAAGCAATGACGGATGCAGAATGGAAAAATCTGTTGCGGATTGCCAAGATGCATGGTGTGCGGCCAACATTATATTCCGAAGTGTGTGAAGAAAACAGATTGCCGGAGGCACTGCAGGCGGAAGTGCATACAGCCGCCACACAAACGGTACTTCAGCAATACCGGCTACTGTTTTTAAGCAATTATTTAACTAAGTTGTTAGCAGAACATAAAATTTCCTCTGTTATTTTAAAGGGAGTAACTATTGGTGCCTATTATCCGGTGCCGGAGCTTCGTAAGTCGGGAGATGTAGATCTGCTTCTTTTGAATCCGGAGGAACTGGAAAAGGTAAAACAGATATTTTTGCAGGCAGGCTTGCGAATTAAAGAAGAACAGGCTGCATTGCATCATGTGAGTTTTTCTACGTTGGAGGGAATTGAAGTCGAACTTCATACCATGTTGGCCGAGCCATTTGACAACGAAAAAACAAACAAGGAACTGCAAAAGCTTTTGGCAGAGCTTGAGGGCTGTGTAGTAACAGAAAATGTAATGGGCATAGAACTTCCGGTACTGCCGGGAGCCTATTACGCATTTGAATTATTGATTCATATGTTACAGCATTTCCTGCGTTCCGGATTTGGCCTCCGCTTGTTGTGTGACTGGGTTATGTTTTGGCAAAAGCCTTTGCCATTGGAGGAGCATCAGAAGTATTTGGAACTGGTGGAACGAATGGGGCTGAAGGGATTTTCAGATATGGTAACCCTTTCCTGCATCCGTTTTTTAGGGTTACAGGAATCTTTGGTAGAGTGGATGGATTTATCCGGCGAGTATCAGGTAGACGCTTTCATGAGGGAAATCCTTGATGCTGAAGAATTTGGTAAATCCAACAATAACCGTATGGTAGTTTTGCGTGGTACCAGATTTTCGGATTATGTGAGAGAATTTCATCATCAGATGCGGTTGAATTATCCAAAGGCCGGCAAATGTTTTGTTTTCTGGCCGTTTTTATGGGTTGCAACTTTGGTGAGGTTTATGAGGAATAATAAGAATTTCAGAAAGACTGCCACCTGGGATATTTTAAAAGAAGCAAGCCGCAGAAGCAGAATAATGAGGGAAATAAGGTTATTTAAATAATCTCAACAAAAATTTTCGAAAATTCTTAAAAAGACTTTACAAAATCGACATAATATGCTAAACTTGCGAAGTGCTTTATTGTGATAAAGGAACAGAGTGACAGCGTGTGATAACAGAAACAAGGCAGAATTGCTTTACATAACAGGAAAAAAGTGCTATAATTTGAATGTAGAAACTGGTGCTTTTTTTCATAAGAAAGGGGAATAGAAATATGAAGAATTATGAAAAACCGGTAGTAATGGTAAACGAAGGATTAGCAGAAGGTGTGTATGCAGCGAGTGGATGCTTTCTTGCTACAGCAACCATGGTACAAGCAGCAGAAACTGGAAACTTAAATTATACATATCAAGTAGATGGACAGCATAATGCAACACATCACTCTACATCACAGACTGTTACGTTTGAATTTGCTTATCCTGTTGAATATGTATCTGGAGGTCAATATGTATCAGGAGATGGAACCAAGAAGATAACTATTGATTTCAGTCAGCATTTTGAATTAGAACAGACTGCAGGATTGGGAAATCTTGTGGTAAAACCAGTCGACTCTGCTAATTCACTTGGTAATGTTGGAGATAAGATTTCTGGTTGGGTAATTTGTAATGAAATATGTAGCCAACATGATCATTTAGGAAATTATTAGTATAAAACGGTTTCAATTTTGAACAGAGGCATTTTGTGCCTCTGTTTTTATGTAATTGTATTTAGAAATACAAGGTTGATAGTTTACGTATATAAAATCAGAATGAGTTAGTGATAAAAAATACAGTATATAGACAACTATATTTATAATTTGCCAATTGGCTCCCAAAGTAGTAAAATAAAAATAGTCATCTGGCAGATTACTAAATTATTTTTGTAACAAGAAAGACGTATCTCATGAAACAACGCATCAAATTTTACCTCAACCGAATAAAAGAAGGCCGCCTGCAGGAAATGTGGCTGCAGACCAAGTGGATATATTCCTATGCCCGTCACTATTGGAAAGCAATGATTTTCTACACGGCGCTGGGTATGGTGGGCACGGTGGTCAGCCTGTTTTCCAGTCTGGTATCCCGTGACCTGGTAGACATTATTACCGGGCATCAAACCGGCAAGGTGGTGGAAACCTTTGCCATTATGATAGGCCTCAACGTGGGTACCACCGTTATGAACCAGATTTCTAATTATGCGTCTAGCTATATCAGTATGAAGGTGGATGCAGAAATCAAGTCTGACATTTTTTCCAAGATTCTGGTAACGGACTGGGAATCTTTAACCGGATATCATACCGGTGATTTGCTGACCCGTTGGGGAAGCGACGCATCTGCTATATCTTCCGGCGTGTTGAATTTCGTGCCAAACCTGATTATCACCGTGTTCCGTTTTATCAGTGCATTGGTGGTAATGGCATATCATGACGTTTCCTTTGTGATTTTTGCGTTTCTCGGAATGCCGGTCAGCCTGATTATGTCCAAGACTTTGATGAACCGCATGGTAAACAACAATAAGCGAAGTGCGTCCATGGGGGCAAAAATGTCCGGTTTTAACCAGGAGGCATTTTCCAATATTCAGACAATTAAGGCCTTTGATTTAACCGGTGCATATACCGGAAAATTAAAAAGGCTTCAAAAGGAATATATCGATATGCGTCTGGAATTCCAGCGTATGTCCATGGGAACGAGTTTTATTTTATCTTTGGTAAGTATGCTGGTATCTTATTCCGCATATGCCTGGGGCATTTACCGGGTGTGGAGCGGTGCCATTACTTACGGCTCCATGACCATGTTTTTAGGGCTTTCCGGCACCTTAACCGGAAGTGTACATAACTTGACATCGCTGATTCCGTCCATTATCAGCCTGACTACTTCGGCAGGCCGTCTTATGGACATTGTGGAGATGCCGCGGGAAGATTACAGCAATAAAGATGATGTGAAATCGTTTTGGGAACAGAACAAGCAGAAGGGTATCAGCCTACGGGTAAATGATGTGGCCTATGCTTATAAAACAGGTACCAAAGTGTTTGACGGAGCGTCTCTAGAAGTCAATCCGGGTGAAATTGTTGCCTTGGTGGGACCATCCGGTGAAGGAAAGACCACCATGCTTCGTCTGATCCTTTCTCTGATTGCGGGGCAGTCCGGCGAAGCCCATTTAAGAGGCAATTGGAGCAACGAGAGTGTGGATTTGACCCCATCTACCCGTTTCCTGTTTTCCTATGTGCCGCAGGGCAATACCATGTTTTCCGGTACCATTGCCGAAAATATGCGCAACATAAAGGAAGATGCCACGGAGGAAGAAATCCAAAAAGCGCTAGAGCTTGCCTGCGCTTGGGACTTTGTCAGCAAGCTTCCGGATGGCATTCACAGTAAGGTGCAGGAGCGTGGCGGTGGTTTCTCTGAAGGACAGGCGCAGCGCCTTTCCATTGCCAGAGCGCTGCTTCGAGATACTCCGATTTTGCTTTTGGATGAGGCAACATCTGCCCTTGATGTGGCAACGGAGCGTAAAGTGCTGAAAAATATCATGAGTGATGAAAATCCAAGAACCTGTATCGTCACTACTCACAGACCTACTGTGCTCAGTGCGTGCACCAGAGTGTATGCAATTCAGGATAAAAAGTGTAAGGTGCTGAATGAGCAGGAGATTGAGGAACTGGTGAGAGGGTTTTAAAAATAACGAGATAAATACAGAATCCCCCGAACTATCCGTTCGGGGGATTTAAATATTCAAAAATATTACCAGAGATAAGTAACAGTTACTTCAGCATCATGGACATAACCTTCACGTTCCCATCTAGGTTTTTGACCGCGATAACTCTCAACTTTGGATTCATCTCCGCTGTTAGAAGCGATAACCCCATCATATTCGCCATTTAAAAGGGCACAGCTGGAATTGTTACGGCTATTGTTACAACCTGCACAGTGATAATATTCTAAATATGTATTACCAGAACCGGGACCGTATTGATAAGCAGTAATATAATCACTGCCACAAAGAGGATGTGGTTTTACATGACCACTTGCGGCATAAACGCCCTCTGCTACACAGTTGCTTAATTCTACCATAGGTTTTTCATATTGTTTCATAGAAATATTCCCCTTTTGTTGATATTATATCTTTGAGAATATTATATATCATTTTTTTTGCTATGTAAAGCAATATTTGAGAAAAAAGAGCAATCAGTGAGAAGCGCATTACATGCAATGATCGATCCTTCCCCTCATCACCTCCGCAGCTTCCTTTTCCTTCGTACAAAACAACTTACACACCAGAATATCTTCTGTAATCTTTTTCGCAACTTCAAAATTATTTTCCCACTGCTCCTTGGTCCAGGACGGAGAAATCAGCCGCTGGGAAACTAAAAGCTGCTTTTGGTCGGTGGATAATTCCTCTGTATAATTTTCTTTTCCACGGTTGATAAGAATGATACCGCCGAGAGGATAGGTTTTTGTGTCGTAAATCCCGGAGGTACCGCACCATGGGATGCCGTGAACCACAGGTTTACCATTTTCCATGGCAAGGAGGTTTAAATCACCGTTTATGACCGGAGTGCCAAAATGTTCCTTCCAAAGGTTGGTATGGGTGGATTTGCCCATGCCGGAGTGACCGGAAAAGAGCCACAGCTTGTCTTTATACAGAATACTAGCAGAGTGCAGTGCAGTCATGCCTGATTTTTGCGCAAGAAATAAGTATACCAGTCGGAGGGCATGAAAAAAATCATAGTGGAAATCGGCTGTGTAAGGCGGCAGGCTGTAGCAGTGTGCGTTGTGCCCGTCCTTACTTAAGTGAATTTCCAAATGCTTTTTGGCTGTTGGAAAGTGCAGGATGTATTGATGTTCCTGCTCCAGTATATTCAGTTCAAAGTTTTGTAAAAGTGCCTGTCCGCCGGTTTCTTCCTGAGGAAGAGTCGGGTGCAGGGTGATTTCCTGATGAAGTGTTTCCGGAGTCTCTGTTAAAAAATCCTGAAACTCCGGAGGGAATGCCTCTGCAGGACCGGTATAGCTTAAGATTAAGCCGCCAATGGAAATATATTTTTGACAGTTTGGAGCGGAGTTATAAGTCTCGCCGGCAAATGCTTTTCTGGAAGCTGTGAGCCTTTTAATTACAGTATCAGTATTTGGCACGGTGCGTGGTGCATCTTCCATGATTCCGTAGGAACACAGCTGTGTGAGGAATGCGGTGATATCTTCTTTAAAATCAGGCAAGGCGTCCGCCGGTATTTCATAATAATCGGCCGCAGACGCTATCACTTCGTCCAAGGAAAGGCCCTGTTCCAATAGGTTCCACAAATACACACCGGTGGCGTTGGTTTTTAAGCCCCGGCGGTGGTCGGCAATCATCTGTCCGTAGGGAAGAAGATAGGGAACGCCCGCAATTTCTTTTAATAAAAAGCTGTTATTTTGCTTCATAATCACATAACTCCTTGTTTCGTTAAAGTAAGTATAGCATTTTTGTGAGAAAAAAGCTATAATCAGAGAAGAAGTTGTATTTTTATCATCCGGGAGGCTTAGGATGCAGGAGCGAATTGATATAGAACAGTTATTGGCAGAGGGAAAAAACTTAAATATTAAGCCCCAGGGGTACAGTATGTATCCGGTGTTTATCCCGGGCAGGGATGAGGCAATTATCGAACCAATCGCCGGAAAACAATTAAAACGCGGGGATGTGGTGCTTTATCGCCGGGATAAGGATGCAGAAAACGGCGGAATATTAGTGCTGCACCGAATTTGGAAGGTTGCTGTGGAAGGCATTTATCTGGTAGGCGATAACCAGAAGGAAATAGAAGGCCCTTTACGCTTGGACCAGATGAAGGGTATCATGGTTGCTATGAATCGAAAAGGACATTATATTCCTGTGACTAATCCGATATACCGTTGTCTTACGGGTATTTGGCTTTTACTTAGGCCGTTACGTCCAGCAATTTCAAAAACGGTAGCGAACATAAAAAGGATTGGTTCCATCCCTTGAATTTTCCTACAAAAAGTAGTATACTGAAATTTGTGCAAATATCAGGCATTACGTCTGTAAAATAGAAAGGCAGGTAAAAAAGTATGAGTGAAGAATTAAAGTATGAGCAGGAAGGTTCCTGTTCCGGAAATTGCGGCAGCTGCGGTTCCGATTGCAGTTCCAGAAAGCCGGACAAGAGCTCCTTTTTAGAGCCAATGAACGAGTACAGCAAGGTAAAGCGTGTAATCGGCGTAGTCAGCGGTAAGGGCGGCGTAGGTAAGTCCTTCGTAACCTCTTATCTTTCCGTTTTAATGAACCGTAAGGGTTACAACACTGCTATTTTGGATGCAGACGTAACCGGTCCTTCCATTCCAAAGGCATTTGGCATGAAGGAAATGGTACAGGCAAACGAGCTGGGCATTATTCCTGCCGTAACCAAGAACGGCATTGAAATGATTTCCGTTAATCTTTTATTAGATGCAGAGGATACTCCGGTTATCTGGAGAGGTCCTGTTATTGCGGGCACTGTAAAGCAGTTCTGGAGCCAGGTTCTTTGGGGCGATGTGGACTACATGTTTGTAGATATGCCTCCTGGAACCGGCGATGTTCCGCTTACCGTATTCCAGTCCCTGCCACTGGATGGCATCATCATCGTAACCAGCCCACAGGAATTGGTTTCCATGATTGTTTCCAAGGCAGTAAACATGGCAAAGATGATGGATATTCCGGTGCTTGGTTTAGTAGAAAACTACAGCTACATCCAGTGCGGCAACTGCGGCGAAAAGATTTCCGTCTTCGGCAAGAGCCATATCGATGAAATTTCCGCTAAGTTTGGTCTGCCTGTTTTAGCAAAGCTTCCTCTGGATTCTAAGATTGCAGAGGCAATCGATGCCGGTGCGGTAGAAGATTTACAGGGCGAGTGGATGGAAGAGGCTGCGGCTATTATTGAAAACGTACTTTCCTTAGAGGATGTGGCAGCAGCGGCACCAAAGAACGTCAAGATTGCGGTAACAACCGACGAAAATAAAAACGTATACGGTCACTTCGGCAGTGCTACTTTATTTACCGTTTACACTTTAGAAGACGGTAAGCTGGTAGAAAAGAAGGAGCTTGCAAACGCAGGCGACGGTCACACCAATACCGTAGAAAACCTGGTAAAAGAAGGGGTATCTGTAGTAATCTGCGGCGGCATCGGTGGTCCTGCAATGCAGGGTCTGTTAAACAGAGGCATTCTTGTAATTCCTGGTGCTTCCGGTGATATTGACGTGGCTGTGGCAAGCTATCTGGATGGTTCCTTAACTGCAAACAATGCGCCAACCTGCAACCACCACGACCATGAAGACGGTGAGTGCACCTGTGGTGAGCATCACGACCACGAAGAGGGCGGTTGTCACTGCGGCGGTGGATGCTGTCACTAATACTGTAAAAGAATGTTTACCCGCCCGGCGTATCCGGGCGGGTGATTTTTAACAAGGAGAAGAAAAGTATGGGCAAGTTACTGGAAAACGAAAGATTGTTAATTGAGGTGGAAGAACGTGGCAGCCAGCTGGTGCGCATCTTCGATAAGAAAAATAATAGGGAAGTATTATGGAATGCGGATCCTGCTTTTTGGCCAAAGCATTCTCCTCTGTTATTCCCGATGATTGGTGCTTCCTATGAAAAAAAATATCGTGTAAACGGAACAGAATATGACATGCCAAACCATGGCTTTGCCTGGACCTCGGATTTCGCTTTTGTGAAGGAAGGAGAAGAACTGGCAGCAGAACTGGCTTCCTCTGCAGAGTCCAAAGAAAAGTATCCATATGATTTTAAGGTAACCGCAGGTCATAAGCTTGACGGTAACAAAATCATCGTGTCCTGGAAGGTGGAGAATACCGGTGCAGAAGAAATGCTTTACAGTATCGGTGCCCATCCTGCCTTTATGATGCCTGCGGGCAAAAAGACCAGCGATATGTATCTGGCATTTCCGGGCAAAGGAGACCTGCCGTTTTACCGTATTGCAAAGAGCGGCTGTGCTTTAAAGGAGGATGTAAAGATACTTCCTTTAGATGCAGATTCCTGCGTAAAAATCACCGAGGATTTCTGGAGCGAGGATGTGTATATTTTTGATCATCAGGAGCTTTCAGAAGTGGCGTTATATCATGAGGATAAGACACCGTATGTCATCATTCACAGCGAAGGTTTTCCATACTTTGGTGTGTGGACCAAACCGGGTGCACCGTTTGTGTGCTTAGAGCCTTGGCAGGGACGCTGCGACAGAGAAGGATATACCGGAGAGTTAAAGGATAAGGACGGCATCCGGAAACTGGCAGCAGGAGCAAGGGAAGAATTCAGCTATGTCATTGAAATCGCTTAATTTTGCTTGACAAAAAGCATAGGAACAGATACAATAAACTCTAGTTTTATATTTTAAAGCAATGACTTGAACCAGTAAGTTTATGGAGCTTTTCAGAGAGTCTGCGGTTGGTGTGAGCAGACAGGCAAAATTTACCGAACTCATCAGGTGGCCCCGGGGCAGAAGAAGTGTTGGCTTTGTGTAGGTTCCGGCGGGAATTCCCGTTACAGAAATTTAGAGAGCCCGGGCAACCGGGAATCAGAGTGGTACCGCGGTATATACAGTCGTCTCTGGTTGATGAAAGTCAGCCAAAGGCGACTTTCTTTGTATCTAGGAAACAAATTAGTAAGGAGAGAAAATCATGGCAAAAACGTACAATCCAAGCGAAATTGAAAAGAAGTGGCAGGAGTACTGGGCGAAGAACGAAACCTTCAAGACTGACGTGTGGGATTTCTCCAAGCCAAAGTACTATGCACTTGACATGTTCCCATACCCATCCGGCGTTGGCTTACATGCAGGTCATCCGGAGGGTTACACAGCAACCGATATCATGTCCAGAATGAAGAGAATGCAGGGCTACAACGTGCTGCATCCAATGGGCTACGACTCCTTCGGTCTGCCGGCAGAGCAGTATGCGGTAAGCACCGGTAATCATCCGGACGGCTTCACCCAGGAAAATATTGCAACCTTCTCCAAGCAGTTAACCGAGTTAGGTTTCGACTATGACTGGTCCAAGCAGTTAGCAACTTCCGACCCAAGCTTTTATAAGTGGACCCAGTGGATTTTTAAGCAGTTGTATCTGGACGGCTATGCAAAATATGTGGATATGCCTGTAAACTGGTGTGAGGAAGTCGGAACGTAGCCATGACGTTCTGTGAGC
>JAZNXI010000169.1:0-4838 GCA_045593825.1 Lachnospiraceae bacterium | reverse complement strand
CCGCCGCATACACCGCAAAGCTTCTTTTCTGTCTGGGACTTGTGTAATTTCTTCATAGATTTATAATCCTCCTTATTTTTTCGCATTGTTTATACAAAAAATTTTTATTCTTTGTTTATACTCAGTTTACAATGATTTCGGATATTTTGCAACCGTTCCCGAGCATTTCTAATGCACTTCTAACCATTCTTTAATTTCCGTCTACATCAATTTCCACATGACCGATGCCGCAGTCTATTTCAAAATAATCGGCCGAATCACGGTCGTAACTCATGTTTGTAGAATCTCCGTGTAAGACCATATCACCGATTTCCACTTCACCGAGGCCACCGGTCACCTTGTAGTTAAAATCCACTCTTTCGCGGTTTGTCAGGGTCAGCTTAATTTCGCCGATACCGCCTTTTATCGTGTTCTTTCCAGTAATAGCACCGGTAATATCAATGGCGCCCACACCCTGATTCACGGTCAGATTAGCAGCTGCGGCATCATATAATTTCACTTCTCCGGCGCCATTTTCTACCGTCAGGTTGTCTTCTGCCACCAGATGAAATACTTTCAGGCTTCCGGCATCCACTTCCAGATGCATTTCCCGTGCCGTTAATTTATCCGCATCCATCCGTCCTGCTGCCAGATAAACATCCATTTGCTCAAAGGACGCATCCTCAGGAATTGTTATTACAATATCCGGGGAATAGTCGGAATGCACGCTGCCGCTGCCAAGAAGGCTGTCTTTAATGTACCAGATACCATCCTCCACATAAGCGTAAACAGCATCTTCGAACATATCTGTTACCACAAGCTCCATGGTGTCTCCGGTTCGGATTTCCACTTCACCGACTGCCAGTTCAAACACCGCTCCTGTAATATTTGCAGGTTCTTCCACCGCAAAATGATAGGATTCTCTTGTCTCGGATTTTTCATAGCGTTTTCCGTTTCTTGTTACACTGATAAACCGGTCACTATCGAAATATTCAAAGAAATTATCTTCATTAATGCTGAATTCATCCGCATGCTCCCGCAGTTCGTCAGAATAACCGAACACCAAAATTGCTCCGATTGCCAAACCGGCTAATATACAAAACAGACCCGGAAACAATGTTATTTTCCAAAACTTTTTCATGCTGCCACCTTCTTTCCGTGAAACATTCTGCTAAACAGGTTGATGATACCTTTCACAACCCAGATTTCCAGTTTAATAATACCGCCAACCGCTGCAATCATCAGACAGCCGACACCAAACAGAACCAGTCCGATTGCAATCAGTCCTGCGCCTACCACCGGCACTGCCACCGACTTCACCGCGCCGATAACAAACGCAGCCACACCGCCAATCAGACAGCCGATACCGCCGCCGCCAAAACCGAACACAATGCCGATACCTGCACCAAACAATCCCATCAGCAGGCCAAAAGCGGCTGCCAAAAGGGAAATCCAAATCGGAAACGTCAGGATTGCAATTAAGATTGCCACTACCAAACCGCCACCACTGAGTCCCTTCTTTGTAACGGTAATTCCGGAGCCCGCCGGCTTTCCTGCACGGAACTCCCGTAATATTTCATCTGCAACTCTTCTTGCGGAGCCAAGCTCCTCCAATACTACCTGCTCCTGGTCTGCTCCCGCTTCCTCAAAATAGGACTCATAATAGCGGAGCGCTTCTTCTCTTTCCTCTGCCGGAAGTTCTCCAAGCAGCACCTGAAGCTCTTCCATAAATTCTTTTCTGGACACTTACATTACCTCCTCAAACAGCCTTGAAATTTTTCCGGAATAGTTCCTCCACTCCTGACAATATAACATCAGCTGTTTTCTTCCCTTTTCCGTGATTTTATAGTATCTTCTGTTTCTGCCGCCGAATTCCATATCGTAGGTTTCCAGGCATTCATCCTTCTGCAACCTGCGAAGCACCGGATACAGTGTAGATTCCGACAATTCCAGAACCCCTCTGGCCTCCTGGGTGATTTTATACCCGTAGGTTCCCTCCGGCTCCTTTTGTACCGCCGCCAGTACAATGGCATCCAGCAGCGCAGCGCCTGTGTTAAATACCATTCATTCTGACCTCCTTCACTGAGCCAATATTGTTTTGATGACAATACTATACGGCGTATAATATTATATGTCAATACAGTTAATCGTTTTCTAATACGATTCTAATATAAGAAAAACTCTCAGCACTTTTTCGTACCATAAGTATAAAAAATCCTCCCATGCACCTTTCCCGTGTTGGGTGCTGGGAGGATTTTTTTACTTACTTGTAATTTTATTAACATTTTTAATCAATACTGAGATTGTTCCGTCCGGATTTGTAATAAACTCCACGTGCTGTTTATTGTTATACTCCTCCATCGGGATATTGATTTCGATACCGGAATCGGTGGTCAAAAACTGCTTCTCAAACTTCTTTGTGGTTTTCTCACTCTTTACCGTGATTTCTTCCTTCGGAAGCTTATACTTTTCCAGCTTTTCCACAAACTCTTCTTTAATTTCAGGAATTTCGCCAAACAGTTCTTCGCCGATTTCTTCCGGCACCAGAGCTCCTGTTTCCGCATAGGTATTGTGGATAACGCTCTTTGCCTCCATCTTCTTTTCGAAATCGTCTTCGAAGTACTTTTTATTAATCTGGTCTACGGCCTTTGTTACAATGTCAAGCTTTGTCTTCTGGGACATTTTCGCATGACACTGCAGATATACCTCCGACAGGTAATTTACCTTGGCACCGTTGATTTCAACCTTCTTTTCAATAAGCTGCACCGTATTCTCCGCCAGGGAAATGGTTACTGCCTCGGAAAGTCTTCCGCCGCCTCCCGGCAGGGCACAGCACTGCTTCATGACATCGTTAACATTACCGTCTTCTTCGTTCATGGAGGTATAGTGCATATATACTTCTTTATAATTCATTTTAAGAATTGCCAGATGATGCTCCGACTCCATCTGATAGGTAACAAAAAACACGTCTGCAGGAGGAATAGCCACGTTGGCATTCATGATGCTGTATAACAGTTCTGCCAGCTTTTTCGTAGTTTCCACCATGCTCTCTTCGGAAAACTCCTGAATCAGGCGGTAAACCTCGGAATTTTCTTCATCAAATACACAGGTTTTTAATTCATCCCCGGAAATCACCTTATAAATATGATTTCTGAGAAAGTCGTTCATATCCGGTGTCAAATTCAGCAATTCATCCGACAGCACCGGCATGCCCACGGTAGAATCCAAAATATGCATAATGGCACTCCGGATAATAATTTCATCTTTTTCCATTTATATTTCCTTACTTTCTTTTGTTTGCTTTTTTCTTATTATCTTTCTTTTTGGCAGGTTCCGGTTTTTCCGGCTCAGCTGCAGCTTCCTGCAGCACAAAGCCCTTGGCCCGGTTCCGGTTATTTACGTTTTCCCGAAGCAATGCATACACAGTGGACATTAACGGAATAAATACCAGCATTCCCACCACACCAAACAAGCTTCCGCCAAGAGATACTGCAAGCAATACCCAGATAGCCGGAAGACCTACGGAGTTTCCTACCACTCTCGGATAAATCAGATTACCCTCCAGTTGTTGTAAAACAAGGAACATAATGATAAAAACAAGTGCCTTTACCGGGCTCACCATCAAAATGAGGAAAGCGCCCACCGCACATCCGATAAATGCACCAACAATCGGAATCAACGCCGTAAAAGCAATTAATACACCGACCAAAACCGCATACGGCATACCGAAAATGGTCATACAAATGACGAACATGGTGCCAAGAATAATTGCTTCCAAACACTGTCCGGAAATAAACTTGGCAAAATTGTTGTTACAGAGGCAAAGGACCTTCATGGTTCTTTCATAAGCCTTTTCCGGCAGATATGCATGCAGAAGCTTTCTTGCCTGACGTCCCAGCTTTTCTTTACCGGAAAGAATATAAATGGCAAAGACAAAGGAAATCACCCCGTCAAACAACGCACCTGCAACACTGCCTGCAAATCCCACCGTGGAGGAAAGAATATTGCCCAGACCGTTCTTTAAAAAACCGGTAACGTAGGTAAGTACCGAATTCCAGTCAATGCTGATTTCTTCTAAGGTTGCCAGCACATCCTTCCACTCCGGATACTGCACCGTCAACGCCTCTAAATCCTTTACAAGACCGCGGAAATAATTTGGTATTACCGTACCAAGTTCAATTACTGTTTGGGTTAACTGCGGCAGAACCATGGAAACCGCAAATACAAGGATGGCAACTACAAAAAGCAGCGCAAGCACAATGCTAAGTGCTCTTTTTAAGCCGGCCGATTTTGGATTTTTCCATTTGGCAAATATTTTATTTTCAATAAACCTTGTCGGAAGATTCAACACAAAGGCCATGGCTGCGCCCACTAAAAACGGTGTCAGCATACCAAGCACAAGCTTTGCCGCATTCAACACTTCTTTACTGTATATAACACCAAGAATAATGGCACCGGCAAACAAAATCAACTTACATATCATTCGAAACAGCTTTTTATCATCCATGCTGATTACTTACCTCCCTTACGCATCCTCACAAACCTGGAAGATATAGAACTTAAGATAATAGGACTCTTCGGAGGACCATAAAATCGGATGATCCGGAGCCTGGGTGCGGTATTCTACCTGCTTTAATCTGCGGTGTACACTTCTTGCCGCCTGCCCGATGACCTCGGTAAACAGCTCCGGTGTCATAAAGTGGGAGCAGGAACAGGTAGCAAAATATCCGCCCGGTTTTACCAGCTTTAAGCCCCGCATATTGATTTCGCGGTAGCCCTTCATGGCGTTCTTTACGGAATTTCTGGACTTGGTGAAGGCAAAGTCGGATCGTAGCCATGTCGTTCTGTGAGCCAAGGAG
>JAZNXI010000168.1:0-3119 GCA_045593825.1 Lachnospiraceae bacterium | reverse complement strand
TTGGCCTCCGACTTAGATGTGGTCCGTTGTGACGATGCCGATATTTTATACGGTAAAGAGTATTTTTATGAAGAAATCCTTGGTTTGCGTTTTAAAATTTCCACCTATTCTTTTTTCCAGACCAATTCACTGGGAGCAGAGGTGTTATATAGCCAGGCACGTGAGTTTATCGGTGAAGGCAACCGCAAGGTGGTTTTTGATTTATACAGCGGTACAGGAACCATTGCCCAGCTTATGGCCCCTGCAGCAGAAAAGGTTATTGGTGTGGAAATCATAGAAGAAGCAGTGGAAGCAGCGAAAGAAAATGCGGCCGGCAACGGGCTTTCCAACTGTGAGTTTATTGCCGGAGATGTATTAAAGGTTCTGGACTCTATCGAAGAAAAACCGGAGTACATTATCTTAGACCCGCCAAGAGACGGTATTAATCCAAAGGCCCTGCAGAAAATTATAAATTACGGTGTGGAGCGTATGGTATATATTTCCTGCAAGCCTACCAGCCTGGCAAGAGATTTAGAATTGTTAACGGCCGGCGGTTATCAGGTGGAAAAGGTGGCTTGCGTGGATATGTTTCCGCAAACCGCTAATGTGGAAACTGTGGCACTGTTAAGCAGGAAAACGTTATAAGCATGAGAAAGAGAAAACAGAGAGAAAGCGCAGTCATATGAAACAGAGAGACAGATTAGAGATTAACGAAAAAACATCAATGTTGATACTTGCGGGTCCGATTTTTATGGAACTGCTGTTAAATATTTTGTTAAGTAATGTAGATACCGTAATGCTGAGTAACTATTCGCAGAATGCGGTAGGTGCGGTAGGTAATGCCAACCAGATGATGTTTATGTTTATCATTTTGTTTAACGTCATTGCCAGTGCCACCGGTGTTGTGGTTGCACAATACCTTGGTGCAAAGAAGACCGACAATATGAACCAGATTTATTCCCTGGCAGTTATTTTTAATCTTACCCTGGGAATATTGTTAAGTGTTGTGGTGTTTTTTTCTGCCGGCAGCCTGATGAAACTATTAAAGGTCGATGTCAGTCAGGTGGGAGATGCCGTGACGTACATGAAGATTGTAGGTGGTTTTCTGTTTCTGCAGGCCGGTTACAATGTAATGGTCCAGATTTTAAGATGCCATGGTTACACCCGAATCGGAATGTACATTTCCCTGGCTGTAAATATGGTTAACATTGTGGGCAACTGGCTGTTCCTGTACGGTCCGCTTAAATATTTGAATCTTGGTGTGGCAGGTGTTGCCATTTCTACCGTAACGGCAAGAGTGTTGGCGTTAAGTGTCGCACTGATTATATTCTTCCGGCTGAAAATAGGTAAGATTTCCTTTAAGGAATTGAATCCGTTCCCAACAAAGATTTTTGTGAAGATGCTCCGCATCGGGGTGCCTTCCGCAGGAGAAAATCTGGTATATTCCTTTTATCAGTTGATTTTAATGTCCTTTATCAATCCAATGGGTGCTGCGGCTGCAAATGCCAAGGTGTACGCTAATACCCTGATGTCCTTTTCTGTAGTGTTTGCCAATGCCATGGCACAAGCCACCCAGATTGTAACCGGTCATTTGGTAGGTGCCGGCAGGGAAGAAGCAGCAGAAAAACGCGTAATGAAAACCCTTGGAACGGCACTTCCGGTATCCATTGCCATTGCAACCATCAACTGTTTAATTTGTCCGGTTACTTTAAAATTGTTTAATTGTAATGCGGAAACTGTAATATTGGTTCGACAAATCTTGATGGTTGGCGTTTTTATGGAAATCGGACGTACCACTAATTTAGTGGTTATCGGAAGTATGAAGGCGGCCGGAGATGTTTTATTCCCGGTATTTGTAGGTATGGCAATTATGTGGGGCGTCGGCATTACAGTAGGATACAGCTGTGGCGTGTTGCTTTCCCTTGGCGTTGCCGGCGTTTTTATGGGTACAGCCTCCGATGAATGTGTACGTGGCATCATTGCGCTGATTCGCTGGAAACAAGGCAGCTGGAAGGGTAAAAATGTCGTGCGGGGAAAATAAAAATGTAAGTTCTTACAAAATAATATGAAACATAATGAAAGTAAGAAAAAGAGGAGTTGCTATGCTCCTCTTTTTTTCTTAAACCTTTTAGTGAAATTGAACAAAAAATGAATTCAAATTTCGTCAAATATAGAGAAAATCACTTTAAAGGTACGAAAAATGTCATGTAAGCATTTACGTAGATGAGAAAATGTGGTAAAGTTAATAGTAACTTGTGGGACTTTTGCGCCCTACTGGCATGGGGGAAACATGACCACAGGAATATTCATCCGCAAAGGCGGATAGATAGGAGCGGCATAATGAGAAAATTATGGAAAAAAGCACTCGCAGGCCTTTTGGTTGCGGGTATGATGCTGACACCTGTTGCAGGTCGCGGCATCGAAGTGGCACATGCTGAAGATGTATTACTCATCGCAGCAAATCCAAATGCAAGTGGTTCCGTTGTTTATGATTTTACAGACGGTTCCATTATCCCTACCGATACAGACGGTAAGTCCGATGTTACATCCGGCAATCTGACGGTTAAGGTTGGTACACAGAATGCGTACCAGTATAACGGCGCACAGCATGGTGTGGCATTTAAGGTGGGTAATACCATCGAAATTAAGGTAGATGGTTCTGCCAAGATTGAAGTTGGCGATTGCCAATACTCCGGCGCTGATAAGCTTACCATGACAAGCGCAGATGGTGCTTGGACTCAGACAGTAGCAGCTAAGAAGGGTTGCCAGCACAACGATGGCAGCGTAGTTGTGTTTGAGTACGAAGGCGGAGCAAACACATTAGTTCTTGGTTTTGAAGGAGTTTGCTATATTCCAAAGATTACAGTAACCCCTGTTAAGACAAGAGATTTAACACCTGTTACATACGATTTTACAGACGGTTCCATTATTCCTACCGATACAGATGGTAAGAGCAATGTTACCAGCGGCAACATGACTGTAAAGGTTGGCACACAGAATGCGTATAAGTACAATGGTGCACAGCATGGTATTGAGTTTAAGATTGGTAACACAATCGAATTCAATGTAGATGGTCCTGTAAAGATTGAAGTTGGAGATTGCCAGTACTCCGGCAACGACAAGCTTACCATGACCAGTGC
>JAZNXI010000167.1:0-6972 GCA_045593825.1 Lachnospiraceae bacterium | reverse complement strand
TATGATGAAAAATGTTAAACTAAGATGTATATTTTGATGGAGGAGACTAGTTATGATTAATGATAAAAAAGTATTGTTCAGCGGTATGCAGGCAACCGGTAACCTGACACTTGGAAATTACCTTGGAGCCCTTAAAAACTGGCTGACATTAAGTGACGAATATGAGTGCTTTTATAGCGTAGTGGATATGCATTCCATTACCGTAAGGCAGGACCCTGCAACACTCAGAAAGAGAGCAAGAGCATTATTGACTCTCTATATTGCGGCTGGACTTGACCCGGAGAAAAACTGCATTTATTACCAGTCACATGTATCGGGACATGCAGAATTGGCATGGATTTTGAACTGCTATACTTATATGGGTGAACTGAATCGTATGACACAGTTCAAGGATAAGTCTGCAAAACATGCTGACAATATTAACGCGGGATTATTTACATATCCGGTACTTATGGCGGCGGATATCTTGTTGTTCCAGTCAGATGTAGTTCCGGTTGGTATTGACCAGATGCAGCACCTGGAGCTGACCCGTGACCTGGCACAGCGTTTCAACGGCATTTACGGCGACGTATTTAAGATTCCGCAGGCTTACATCGGCAAGTCCGGCGCAAAGATTATGAGCCTTCAGGAGCCAACCAAGAAGATGTCCAAGTCTGACGAAAATCCAAACGCAAGCATCTATCTGTTAGATGATCCGGACACCATCATGAGAAAGTTTAAGCGCGCGGTTACCGACTCCGAAGGAACCATTTTATACCGCGACGAGCAGCCTGGTATTAAGAACCTGATTGACATTTACAGCGCATGTACCGGCAAGGCACCTGCGGATATCGAAAAGGAATTTGACGGCAAGGGCTACGGCGATTTTAAGCTGGCTGTGGGCGAGACCGTTGTGTCTGTGCTTAAGCCTCTCCAGGACAGAATGGCGGACATTGCCAAGGATAAGGCATACGTTGACAGTGTAATTAAAAACAACGCCGAGAAGGCAAACTACTTCGCAAACAAGACCTTGAGAAAGGTTCAGAAGAAGGTTGGTTTCCCGGAGCGAATCCGCTAATTTACAGGAAAGAGAGACAGTCAGTCAGCGATGGATTACAAATTAATTGTATTAGACATTGATGGTACATTAACCAATTCAAAAAAAGAAATCACGCCCCGAACCAAGGAGGCGTTAATCAAGATTCAGGAGCAGGGCGTGTACGTGGCAATTGCCAGCGGACGCCCGACTCCGGGCACCAAAAAGGTAGCACAGGAGCTGGAACTGGAGCGTTTCGGAAACTATGTGCTGTCCTTCAACGGTGGCCGTGTTATCAACTGCAAAACCGGTGAGGTGGTTCTGGATAAAACTATTCCGGCTGAGATGGCAGGAGTGCTCTGCGAGGAGGCAAGACAGCATGGCGTGGGCATCATGACCTACGACAGCGAGTGCGCCCTGGCAGGTACCGACGTTATCGATGAGTACATGGAGCTGGAAGCACGTATCAACAGCATTGAATTAAAACAGGTGGGCCACTTTAAGGACTACGTAGACTTCCCGGTAAACAAGTGCCTGATGACCGGTGAGCCGGAGCGTATGGCAGAACTGGAAAAGGAATTAAAGGAAAAGTACGCCGGAAGTTTAAACATCTTCCGCTCCGAACCGTTCTTTTTGGAACTGATGCCAAAGGGCATCGACAAAGCGGCAGTACTTAAGAATTTCCTTCCGTTCCTCGGTATCACCAGAGACGAAGTTATCTGCTGCGGCGACGGCTACAACGACAAAACCATGATTGAATTTGCCGGTCTGGGTGTTGCCATGGCCAATGCCAGGGACGAGGTAAAAGAGGTGGCGGATTATATCACCGCATCCAATGATGAGGATGGTATTGCCCGGGTTGTGGAGAAGTATATTTTGAAGTAAGTGCAAGGAGTTTCTTACCAAAGAGGAAGCGAAGGCATGAAGTATCAAACCATAGTAACAATAAAAGAATCAGAGAAAGCAACGGTGGAACTGGCGGCGATAGAATTGTTTGTCGGTCCCGTGATTGTGAAGCGTTTAAAAGGAGGTAATCCGGAAATTTACCGGTTGCTTTCTACCCAAAACAATCCCCATATTCCGCAGATTTATGCCGTAGAAGAGCAGGAGAAGGAACTGCTTGTTGCGGAGGAATATGTGGACGGAGAGAGCCTTAGGGAGTATTTGCAAAAAGGGTTGCTTTCGGATGAGCAAAAGTTAACTTATGCCCTGCAGCTTTGCGAAGCTGTGGGCTTTTTGCATGCCCTGAATCCGTCTGTCATCCACAGGGATATTAAGCCTTCCAATATTTTAATCAACGGAAAAGGGGAACTGAAGCTGATTGATTTTGATGCTTCCAGATATTATAAAGAAGCGCCAAGCAGCAGTGATACCAGACTTCTTGGTACTGTGGAATATGCGCCGCCGGAGCAGTTTGGTTATTCCCAGACCGATGTGCGCAGCGACATTTATTCCATGGGTGTGGTGTTTCATGAAATGCGTCCGACGGAGAATAAGAAGTTAGCAGAGCAGTGGGAAAAGATTGCGGAAAAATGTACCAGCTTTGACCCGAAGAACCGCTATCAGAGCGTGGCAGAATTAAAGCGGGAACTGGAAAAGCTGGCAGATTGGAAGAAGAATAGAAAGGCAAAAATTGCAGCTTGGCTTGGTGGTGCGGCAGCCCTTTTGGTTGTGGCAGTGCTGGCGGCAGCATTGTGGCCGAAGAAAGAGAAAACTGAGGATGTGGGCGGAGCAAAGTTGACAGGTGCACCGACGGATGCATCGACTTTGGAGCAAACAGCAACAAGTACACCTACGCCGACAGTTACTCTGGCTCCAACGAACACACCAACACCTGTGGTTAATTTTGATGTAGAACGGCAAAAAAGAGTAGAGGAAATTGCGGCAGAGTTAGAATCCCAGAAATATTACATAGATACTTTTTATAAAGGACTGGATACCGGTTCGGACTTTATGCAGTATTCCACCTTTTATGAAGGAAAAGAAGTGATCTTTCTGGATGTTCAGGTAAAAAATCTTTTTACAGGAGAGAGATTCTTCATTCCGGAGGAATTCTTTTACAATGAAAATAATGTGCTGCATATAAAGCGAGATTATCTGAAAGAATGGTCGCCGGATTGCTACCGGTTAGATATTGAGTATAAAGATGAGGCTACCGGAAGAAGTGGATCTATGGGAACGCATCTTCAGATTTTTGAGGGCGACGATGTGGAAGAAAATGCGCTGTTATTTGACAATAATTTTCTTGACTTTTATTACGAATATGATGCTTGTATCCACACAATTTTAGCAAATGACATTGTAGGAAAGTTTGAAGATACCGAAGAATACTGCTTATTGGAAAACGGCCGTGTCATAGAGTTTGGGTGGGACTATTTAATGAGCTATATTGAGCCCGGCGAAACAAAGACTCTGAGTTTTGATCTGTGGTTGGAGGATGGACGGAGCCAGTGGCTGGAAATTAGGTATATGCCGGGTAAACCGCCATATGCAAGGTAGGGAGAAACTATGGAAAAGAGCACGGAGTTACTACAATCTGAATTGAAGAATGCGAAGAATCCTGCTGATTTTTTCGAGAAAAACGTACAGGTGTTGAAGGGAAAGACGGTACAGGAGTTTTTGCTGGAAATGTTAATAAAGTACAATGTGGAACGAAAAGAAGTGGTTGTAAAATCCGGTTTATCCGGCACTTATCCTTACCAGATATTTGATGGAAAAAAGGCAGCGGGCAGGGACAAATTGATTCAGCTTGCCTTTGGATTTCCTTTGAATTTGGAGGAAACCCAGCATCTGTTAAAGTATGGTGGGCACAATGAGCTTTACGTCAAGGTAAAGAGAGATGCCTATGTAATGTTTGCTTTGGAAAAGGTTTATGATATCACAAAATTAAATGAACTTCTTTTCGAATGTGGCGAAAAAACTTTTGAATAATTGCCTAAATTATGCTGGCGGCATAAGACTTTTGGCTCGTATTTGCTTTAATATATACATGTGCATGACTGGCATGATGATGCTTCATGCAAGAGCAAGTATGAGGTGCCGCAAATATGGGGAAAGATACAGAAGAATTATTAAATGAGTTAAAACAGACCAAGGAATTGGGAGATTTTCTGGAAGAGAACACAGCGGAATTTGAAGTGTTGCCACTCACAGAACTGTTGGCAGAATTGTTGAAAAAGTACGGCAAAAACAGGATTGATATTATCAAAGCAGCCCGCTTGGATTTTACCTATGGATACCAAATTTTTGATGGGAAGAAAAAGCCACGCAGGGAAAAACTTTTACAGCTTGCTTTTGGCTTCCCGCTTTCTGTAGATGACACCAACCGCATGCTTCGGGCAGGCGGTGTCAGTGGTCTTTATGTTCGCAGTAAAAGGGATGTAGTTTGCATGTACTGCTTGCAGCAGGGCACATCTGTGGAGGAGTGTAATACTTTGTTGTATCAGATGGGAGAAGATACGCTGATTAAGGAAGATTATGATAGGGAAGGGAAATAGAATAGGGAAATAGTTTATGTAAGAGCGCGTAGTGATACGGGCTCTTTTTTGTGTGATAAAAGGAGAAAAAATTGTAGAATTGTGAGATATTATGCTGGCGGCATAAGACTTTAAAAATAATAAGTAGTATAATGAAAGCAGGTATTACGTATACCATGATTTTTACTAAAATGGAGGAAAATATTATGCGTAAGATGAAAAAGCTGGTTGCCTTTTTGGTTATGCTTTTGATGCTGGCGAATGGTAACACGGATGTAGTTAAAGCTGAAGGCGATAACTACAATTATCGCGAGGTAGAGGTGACGAGTGGGACGGAAACTACAACCAAGAAAGTCTGGTTAAAAAACGGCGAGGAAATTTCCGATAATCCGGGAACAATGGAACAGATGAGTAATGTAACCATTGAAGTAACACCGGATGAAGAATGCGCCGAATATCTTGCAGATGTTTTTGAAGGAGCAACGGTGAGGATAAGTGTTAATCCGGGTGTTACAGTAACCTTTGGTTCGGAGACACATCCTACATACATACAGGGTCTGACTTGTGATAATGCCGATGTTACGGTATATGCAAAAGACGGAGAATACGGAAGCGATGGTTTTCTTGAAGGAACATCTGTGTATGGTGTAACCGTCTTCAACAGTAATTTAACTTTTTATGGAGGTATTCAATACCTTTACTTAGGTGCTGAATATAAAGATAATTCAAGTGAGCCGGCAGATAATGCAGGAACTGTAACTGTAACCGGGCACGTATATACTTTGGAATGGTATAAAACTACAGAGACCCAAACAGGTAAATACAGAGGTTTTACAGGTAGTGCTTCGGTAAGTGGAATAGTGAAACGATTTGTGCAGAAAGAAATCCTGTACAGTAATACATTGCAAACAGACCTGAAGGCAGAAACCGGATCCGGATCTGACATGGAGTCTTTTGCAATGACTAACGGAGCTTTGACCGAAGCAACAAAAGGCCAGGTGGAGTACAGGACACCGGACGTGGAAAACTTCTACTTTGAATTAACACCACAACAGGGTGCGAATGGTATCGAGTGGTTTAGTGTTGCCCGTTATCTGAACGGTTCTGAGACCGGCGTTTCAGGAACGATAACAGATGCTGAAGCAAAACAAAATATGGCAAACGGAACAGCAAAAATTAATATGGAGCGTGTGACGACAGATGCCATTGATTTGTCAACTTATAATTTGGCCGAATTGAAAGTATATCGTGGCTCTGTAACTGCAAAAAGTGTAACTACAGAATCCAACAACGGTTTATTGCAGATTCACTCCTATGGTACCGAAACAATTGATGTTGCTGTTGCCGGTGATGTTGATAGATGTACAATTAAATTTACCCGTTTCAATCAGAATATGCACATTGATGTTGACGGAACCATTACACAAGGGGAAATTTATAAGGCCTCCTTACAGACAGATAAGGATATTCCTTTAGGTACCTTTACTTGTACTGACATGTGGATTATGGAAAACGGAATTTGGAATCCGGCGTTGTTTTTAAGCCTTGGAACAGCAGAATATCATCCGGTAGATGATTCTGTGTTGGATACATTGCTTGGTTTAACGAAAAATGTTGTTGATGAAGTGACAAACAATGAAATTTCTGAAATGGCAGATATGGTTGTAACGGAGATGACGTCTACTATTTTAGATAAATTGAAAGAGGATGAAAACTTCCAGACGGCAGTTGAAGGATATGAGAATGCTAGTGTATTAACTGGTGTTGAAATTGAGATTAGCAAATTTGATTATAACGAAACAACTGGAGAGGTTACTAACCCACAGGAAGTTACAGAAATAAAGGATGATTTATCTTTTACTGTAAAGATTCCTGGTGGCCATAAGGAAGATAAGAAGTACATTATTGTTCGTGAACATGACAACGGAGACGGTACTACATCTATGGATGTATTGGAACCGGAACAGAATGGCGATAAGTTAACCTTTAAGACAAAGAAGTTCTCCAGTTTTACTATTGTGGAAACTGAGGCAGATGAGATTCAGAATACAGAAGGAATTGGTGCAGTAAAGCAAGCAAGCTTAGAACTTACGGATAGTATCGCTATCATTTACGAGGGAGCGGTGTTGAAATCTGCATTAGGTACCGGGGAAGCGCCGGTGGCAAGATTTACTTATCGCAATGTAACAACAACTGTAAGTGGAACCCAGTTGGATGATGTGGAGCGTAATGGTAATACATATGCCGTGTTCCAGTTTGAATGCAGAGATATTCTGCCACAGTTTGCGGATGAAAATGTAAAATTTGAATTGTTGTTAAATGATGAAGTTATTGCATGTTTAGAAGAGTATTCTGTGAAAACATATTGTACATCAATGCTTGAGAAAGCAGACTCTCTGGGACTTACCGAAACAAGGGCGGCGCGTTTTAAAGAGTTGCTGGTGGATATGCTTTATTATGCAGATGCGGTAAAGAATTATA
>JAZNXI010000166.1:0-17804 GCA_045593825.1 Lachnospiraceae bacterium | reverse complement strand
TGCTCCGGCGTTGTGCCAGCTTTCTAAAATGCGGTCGGCATATTTGAAGTCCGGCTTGCTGATATTCATGATGGTGCGGTTGCAGGCTTCTTCAATCAGCTCCGGAGACATTTTCCAGGAGCTCCATTTGCGGATGAAGTCACGTTCCGGGCCGATAGGCATGCGACCCAGGGAAAATACTTTGTTTACGGCATTGAAGCAGGTGTCGTATAAAATGCTGTATTCCCTTGCCTTTTCTACGGTGTCGATGCCCTCCTGATGCCAGGAAATAGCCACCTTTTCTATGTACTCCCACTTGCGTTTGTTTTTGCCGATGCAGTATTCATATAAATGAAGGATTAAGTCGGCGGAGAAGTGCAGCTTGTCAAAAAGATAGGCAACCAGGTTGATATCCTGCGGGGTAAGCAGGCGTTCCAGATAAACCTCGATGACATTTAATACCATGGAAACGTCGTTGCTCTGGCGGATTTCTTCTAACCGGTCTTCGGTATAAATAGGACGCTTGTATGGGTCCTCTGCTTCCGGACGGTTTTCGCGGCGGTATTTTTCAATGGAAATAACGGTGCCGGAGAAGTTTTCGTTTTGTGGAAGGCTTGGGTCCACGTTTAAGTCAAGCAAGGTAATGCCGGTAAGGCTGTCCGCTTCTTTGGTGAGGGAAAGCACGTTGTTCTTTTCCCAATAGGAAAGGGCGCGGATAATGTCTTTTTCGGTTTCGTCTAAGGCGTCTGCCGCAGTGGACAGGGTAAATGGCTTAGAGGCGCCGGAAAGGCAGCGCAGCAAATATAAATAAACTTTAACGTAAGAACCGTTGGCGGACGGCATATAGCGGTCGATAAACAGGTTTGGCACCACGGTTGCACTGTATTTACGTTCGGTGTTAAGCAAAATTGTGTTCATAACTCTACTCCCCATTCTAAAAACTGTGCCGGTAAGACACAAAGAGCGTCAACTTAACTGACGCGAGACTGAGTATAACACATTTTTGAAAAAACGAAAATAGGTGGAAAAGCGTACCTTTGGGGTAGAATGTTTTTGTGGATAATGTGGATAACTTTGTGGAAAGGCGTGCCGGGAGGATGTCGTTTTTTGCCAAAACCGATATTTTGAGGGTTCTACCCGGGTCTACTTTTCCAAAAAGTAATCCACAGCTTGTTTTCCACAAAAATGTGAAATAAGCTGTGGATAATGTGGATAAGTTATAAACCAAGCAGGTTTTCGCCCACTTTTACGACATCTCCCGCGCCCATAGTTATTAACAAATCGCCATCTTCGCAAAATTGTAATAAAAAGTTTTCAATTTCGTCAAAAGTATCAAAACAGTAAACTTCTTTACCTTTTTTTGCGATTTCATCTGCCAAAACTTGTGAGGACACTCCAAGGGTATCGGTTTCTCTTGCTGCATAGATTTTTGCCAGTACCACCACATCGGATAAGGACAGGGCTTCTGCAAATTCAGGCAGCAGTGCCTTGGTGCGGGTGTAGGTATGTGGCTGGAATACGGTAACGGTACGCTTCTGGCCGCATTTTGCGGAAGAAAGGGTAGCCTTGATTTCCGTTGGATGGTGGGCATAATCATCATAAACAGTAATGCCGCCAAGGGTTCCCTTGTACTCAAAACGGCGTCTGGTGCCGGTAAAGGACGGTAATGCTTCAATGATTGTTTCCATGGAAACGCCGTACTTTAATGCCAGGGCAATGGCCGGCAGGGCGTTGCTTACGTTGTGACGGCCGATGAGGCCCATCTGTACTCTTCCGAGGAATTTGCCCTCGGCAATAAAATCGAAGGCTCCGCAGCCGTGGTTATCATAAACCACGTTGGCTGCTGCATAGGTATATGGGGAGGACAGGTCGTTAAGATTTGTCTCACCCTCTAAAATGCCGTAGCTTGCCACCTGACAGGAGGCGCCGGCAAACAGGCCGGAGTAATCTTCGATTTCACTGTTGACATAAGCGGTGCCGTGGTTTGGTACCAGCTGCACGTATTTGGCAAAGGATTCCCGGATTTCTGCTAAATCCTTAAAGAAGTCTAAGTGGTCTTCTTCTATATTTAAAATAATAACATCGGTAGGATATAAGGATAAAAAGGTGTTGGTGTATTCGCAGGCTTCCGCAACAAAATATCCGGAAGCACCGATACGTAAGTTGCCGCCGATTACATCCAGTACACCGCCTACGGTAATGGTTGGGTCAAGTTCTCCTGCCAGTAAAAGTACGGAGAGAATGGAGGTGGTTGTGGTTTTGCCGTGGGTGCCGGCAATACCTACGGAGTGCGGATACTGCTTCATAATCTGGCCCAGCAGCACGGAACGCGGCATAAGCGGAATGCCTGCCTTTTGTGCGGCACAGTATTCCTCGTTGTCGCTGTGGACGGCGGCGGTATATACCACTAAATCAATATCCTTTGTGATGTTTTCGGAGCGCTGCCCGATATCTACCCGGATGCCCAAAGCCTCCAGCTCTTTTGTTAAGTCACTTTCATGCCAGTCGGAGCCGGAGACGGTAAAGCCGCGGCTTGCAAGAAGTCTTGCCAGACCGCTCATGCTGATGCCGCCGATACCGATGAAATGAATGTGGACCGGTTTATTGAAATCAATCTGATACATAGGAGTCACTTCCTTATTTGTTTTAGTGTAATCTTCCTATAAGTATACCTCTTTTTTCCTGAATTGAAAAGATTCTTTTGAAAATATGGGACATATGCCCGATAGAAAATTACCATTTTTTCGACAAAACGACAAAGTTTGGTAAATATTAATAAAAATAAGAAAAATAAAAAAAGATTTTTGTAAAAAATATTCACATTTTCGAAAATAAGTGCTATAATCGATTTATAACACAACAATACAGCGTTTTTGCGCTTTGAAGAATGGAGGATAATCGTGATTAGAAAAGAAATGATTGCCATGCTGTTAGCAGGCGGACAGGGTTCCCGACTTGGTGTTTTAACATCATCCATCGCGAAACCTGCAGTAACCTTCGGCGGTAAGTATCGTATCATCGACTTCCCGCTCAGCAATTGTATCAACTCCGGTGTAGATACCGTAGGTGTACTTACCCAGTATCAGCCGTTAAGACTGAATACTCATATAGGTATTGGTATTCCGTGGGATCTCGACAGAAATGTAGGTGGCGTTTCCGTTCTTCCTCCATACGAGAAGAGTACCAACAGCGAATGGTACACAGGTACAGCTAATGCTATTTATCAGAACTTAAAGTACATGGAGCAGTTCAATCCGGAGTACGTTCTGATTCTTGGCGGTGACCACATTTACAAGATGGATTACGAAGTTATGTTAGACTTCCACAAGGCTAACAAGGCCGATATTACCATGGCTACCATTCCGGTTCCAATGGAAGAGGCTCACCGTTTCGGTATCGTAATCACAGATGATACAAGAAGAATCGTTGACTTCGAGGAAAAGCCAAAGAATCCTCGCAGCAACTTGGCTTCCATGGGTATCTATATCTTCACATGGAAGGTACTTAGAGAGGCCCTGCTTACCCTTTCCGACCAGCCTGGTTGTGACTTTGGTAAGCACATCATTCCATATTGCCACAAGAGAGGCGACAGAGTATTCGCTTACGAATTCAACGGCTATTGGAAGGACGTTGGTACCTTATCTTCCTATTGGGAATCCAATATGGAACTTATCGATCTTATTCCTGAGTTCAATTTATACGAAGAATTCTGGAAGGTATACACAAAGGCAGATGTTATTCCACCACAGTATATTGCTGCAGATGCGGTTGTAGAACGCTCCATCATCGGCGAAGGTGCAGAAATTTACGGTGAGGTTCATAACTCCATCATCGGTCCGGGTGTTGTAATTTCCGAGGGTGCGGTTATCCGTGACTCCATCGTTATGAAGGGTACGGAAATCGGACATGACACCAAGATTAATAAGGCAATTATTGCAGAAAACTGCGTAATCGGCTGGGAGTGTGAGCTTGGTATCGGCGAAGAGGTTCCTAACGAGTGGAAGCCTGACATTTACGACGGCGGTTTGGTAACCATCGGTGAAAATTCCATTATTCCAAACAGAGTAAAGGTTGGCAAGAACGTTGCCATTTCCGGCGGAACCACAATTGACGACTATCCACACGGACTGTTAGAATCCGGTCAGAATATTATTAAGGTAGGTGATGGCAGATGAGAGCAATCGGTATTATTTTAGCAGGTGGTAATAATTTAAAGATGCAGGAGCTTTCCAATAAGCGTGCCATCGCGGCTATGCCTGTGGCAGGAAGCTATCGTGCCATCGACTTCGCACTGAGCAGCATGTCCAACTCCCATGTTCAGAAGGTGGCAGTGCTTACTCAGTTCAATTCCCGTTCCTTAAACGAGCATTTAAGCTCCTCCAAGTGGTGGGATTTCGGTAGAAAGCAGGGCGGTCTGTTTGTATTCACACCAACCGTAACCAAGGACAACGGTTTCTGGTATCGTGGTACCGCAGATGCTATCGCACAGAACTTAACCTTCTTAAAGAACAGCCATGAACCATATGTAGTTATCGCATCCGGTGACTGTGTGTACAAGCTGGACTATAATAAGGTTTTAGAGCAGCACGTAGAAAAAAAGGCAGACATTACCGTAGTAACAACAGTGCTTGATCCTGAAGAAGACGCTACCCGTTTTGGTGTAGTCAGCGTAGATTCCGAAGGCAGAATCACCGAATTCGAAGAAAAGCCTTTGGTTTCCAAGTCTAACACAATTTCTACCGGTATTTACGTGATCCGTAGAAGACTTCTCATCGAACTCATCGAAGAGGCAGAAAGAGAAGACCGTTACGACTTCGTAAAGGATATTTTAATCCGTTACAAGGATAATAAGAAGATTTACTCTTACGATTTAGAAGATTACTGGAGCAACATTTCTACCGTAGATGCTTACTACAGCACCAATATGGACTTCCTCAACAAGGACATCAGAACATACTTCTTTAAGGAGTATCCGGATGTATATTCCAGAATTGATGATTGTCCTCCGGCAAAGTACAACCCTGGTTCCAGCGTAAAGAACAGTTTAATTTCCAGCGGATGTATTTTAAACGGAACAGTAGAAAATTCCATCCTGTTTAAGAAGGTTTATGTTGGCAACAACGTTACCATTAAGAACAGTATCATTTTAAATGATGTGCATATCGGCGACAACGTAGTAATCGAAAACTGCGTAGTAGAAAGCCGCGATTCCATCAAGCCGAACTCCCAGTACATCGGTGAGCCCGGCAAGGTTAAAATTGTACTGGAAAAGGAAGTAAGATACGAGATTTAATAGGGGGATTGTGGCATAAGCCACGAACAAAAGAAAGGGGTTACGTAAAGTGCAGATTACAGATGTCAGAATTCGTCAGGTAGCAAAAGAAGGAAAGATGAAGGCAGTCGTTTCCATTACTTTGGATAATGAATTTGTAGTCCACGACATTAAAGTGATTGACGGTGATAAGGGACTTTTCATTGCAATGCCAAGTCGCAAGACAGGTGAGGGAGAATATAGGGATATCGCTCATCCAATCAATTCCGGAACCAGAGATATGATTCAGAAGACCATTTTGGATTATTATGAAAAGGCACTGGAGGAAGGCACATTAGAAAGTGCCGAATAACCGCGATTCACGGTTAAAACTAAGTAACAAAACCGAGGGTTGTACCTGTAAAAGGGTACAACCCTTACTTTTTTGCGGGTATAAGCAAAGTTCTGATGTAAGTATTAAAAACCTATATAGATTTTCCACTTGTGAAAAAGACGAGTTTGGTATATCATAACATAAGATATTAAGATATTAATATATAGAGGGAAGTTAAAATGGGAAGAACAAAAAACAGAGGAAAATCGGCAATGAAGGTTGCCATTTATGTATTACTGATTACTTGGATTCTGTTACTGCTTTTGCTGGCGGCAATTTATATGTTACGCATGAAGGGCTATAACAGCTTTATGGAGTGGAAGAACAGAAATAACGTGCAGGAGGTTTTAAAGCCGGGAATTGCAAGTCCGTCACCAACGGAAATTGTGGTGCCGACCAATACGCCAACGGTATCGCCAACGCCAACGGTATCACCGACACCAACTGCTACACCGACACCAACTGCTACGCCAACACCAACACCGACACCGGGCCCGACAGCAACGCCAACACCAACACCGCCGCCGGTGCGGACCATGGAGTTTTCCGGTAATGAATTGGTGGATGCGCAGCTTCGCTGGCAGGCAGAGGAAATTTTCGGTATTGAAGAGGAAGTATGCTATGCAAGCTTTGCCAACGGCATCTATTTCTCCACCGTTTTCCAGCGGGAAGATCAGATTTATCCGGTGGTGTATAATTTGGATACGGCAGAGCAGGTACTGGGCAGTGATTTAATTAAAGACACGTATTTTGCTGTAACAAAAGAGCGTTTGCAGGAGTATATAAAGAGCACATTCCCTGAAGAGAAGGCGGATGATTTTGTTTCCTATAACCAGGTTTATCAGGCAGAGGATTACCAGAAGTTTTATATGACACAGGACAAGCTGGTATTCTGTTTTGATGAGGGAACCTTATCTGCAAATCATCCGGCCTTTACCTATGCCTGTGATTTAGAAGAAGCAAAGGCCTTCTTTAAGAATAATCTGGACGGAAGTGCCAATGGTCCGGGCATCCGTGAACTGGACCCAAATGCAAAAATGATTGCCATTACTTTTGATGACGGTCCGTATCCAAAGGTAGAGAAGCAGATTCTTGATTTGTTTGAAAAATATAACGGCAGAACCACCTTCTTTTTCCTGGGCCAGCGAATAGAGGATTGGTATCCGGATATGCCGGGAACCGCTTTTGCTGCCGGACATGAGGTGGGCAGCCATACCTATTCCCATGATTTGGATTTTGCAAGTGCAAGCAATAAAGAAATCTGGTCGGAAATTAACGCAACGAATCTGGCAATTGCAAAGTCCACCGGTTATGCTCCGGACTATGTAAGATTCCCGGGCGGAAGTGCCGGCAAGCGCTCCCTGGAAGTGCCGATGATTGTTGTAAACTGGAACATGGACAGTCTGGATTACAAGTATAAAAAACAGGATGACGGTGCAACTACTATTTTTAACCGTTTAAAGAATTCCATGGGTAACGCAGAGAAGGGTGGTATCGTACTGCTGCACTCCATTTACCAGAACAGCTTTGACGGTGTGGAAATGTTTGTGGAATATCTGGTGGATGAGGGCTATGAACTGGTAACTCTGTCTGAATTATTCTATTACAAGGGTGTTACACCGGAATTTGGTGCAGTATACCAGGATGGCAGCGGAAGAATTTCCAAGAAAAAGTAGAAATCCAAAGGTGAAAAAACTATGAAGTTTATTATCGGTTTAGGAAATCCTACGGCGCAGTACGTGGGAACCAGGCACAACATCGGCTTTGATGCCATTACCCGTTTGGCGGATGACCACCGTATCAGTGTAACGGAAAAAAAGCACAAGGCGTTGTGTGGCAAAGGAATAATCGGAGGCGAAAAAGTCATTTTATTGAAGCCTCAGACATATATGAATTTAAGTGGGGAAAGTGTCCGGGACGTGCTGGATTTTTACAAGGCAGGCCCGGAAGACATTATTGTCTGTTACGATGATGTCAGTCTTGCCCCGGGACAGTTAAGAGTGAGGGAAAAGGGCAGCGCAGGCGGACATAACGGCATTAAGAACATTATTGCCCATCTTGGAACCGAGCAGTTTGCAAGAGTCCGTATCGGTGTGGGCGAAAAGCCTGCCGGCTGGGATTTGGCAGACTATGTGCTGGGCCGTTTTCCGGCAGAGGAGGAGCCTGTAATGCGGGAGGCCCTGGCAGATGCGGCCAGAGCCTGTGAAATGTTTATTATGGACGAATTATCCGCTGCCATGAACTTGTTTAACAAGAAAAAGAAGCAGGAAAGCAATGAAAGCGTATCTGGAACCATTACGGGAGATAAGTGAATACCAAGAAGTGGAGAAGGTACTCCTTAAGGGCGGTAAGCCGGCTCATGTAACCGGTTGTATTGATTCCCAAAAGTGTCATCTGATTGCGGGATTGTCCGAGCATTTTCCGGTGCGTCTTATTATCACTTACAGTGATTTAAAAGCAAGGGAACTTTGTGAGGAATACCGCTTATACGATGCAGGGGTTGCGTGTTATCCATCCAAAGATATTATCTTTTACAATGCCGACATTCATGGCAATGCCATTGTAAAGGAGCGGCTTTTTGCGCTCAAAAAGCTGATATCCGGGGAGCCGGTAACCATTATAGCGAGCATTGACGGCGGTATTGACCGTCTGCTTCCTTTGGAAGAAATAAAAAAGAAAATGCTGCATCTTTCCGAGGCAGATGTAATAGAAGAAGATGCTTTAATTAAGCGTTTGGTAACCCTTGGCTATGAACGTCAGGCCCAGGTAGAAGTACCGGGAGAATTTGCGGTTCGTGGCGGTATCATTGACGTGTTTCCGTTAACGGAGGAAGCGCCGGTCCGAATCGAGCTTTTTGGCGATGAAATCGATACCATCCGTGTGTTTGACGTAGATAGCCAGCGTACGGTGGAACGTATTTCTGAGATTATGATTTTCCCGGCGGCAGAGTATATTTTTTCTTCTGCAGATTTGCAAAAGGGACGGGAGAAAATTTTAGCAGAGGCAAAGAAAACGGAGGAAGCACTTCGTGCAGGGATGAAAAATGAAGAGGGTATGCGAATCCGCAGAACCACCGAGGAGTTTCTGGAAAATCTGGAATACTGCCCGGGACATGCGGCCATTGACTCTTATGTAACTTCCTTTAGTGATAATACGGTATCCTTTTTCGACTATTTTGATGAGGATGCCTTATTTGTGCTGGATGAACCTGCCCACATTGCGGAAAAAGGGGAAACCACTGCACTGGAATTTAGGGAAAGTATGACCGGACGATTGGAAAAGGGTTATATTTTGCCAAGCCAGGCAGAGGTTATTTTTAATTATAAAGAATTGCTTGGCGGAATGGAAAAACGTAGAACCTTGCTGCTTTCCACGTTAGATTATACTTTTGATTTACTAAAAGCAAAGGTGCGTTTTGATATTCCTGCAAAAACTGTCAGCCCGTATAACTCTAATTTTGAGCTTTTGGTAAAGGATTTGTCTGCCTGGAAAAAGAAGGGCTACCGCACCATCGTGGTAACCTCTTCCGGTACAAGGGCGGCCCGTCTGGCAGAGGATTTAAGAGAATACAGCCTTCCGGCGTTTTTCAGTGATGATAAGGAGCGTACCGTAAACGGCGGCGAGATTATGGTCATTCAGGGGAACTTACGCCGTGGTTTTGAGTATCCGTTCCTTAAGTTTGTCATGATTTCCGAAAGCGACATTTTTGGCGGAGAAAAGAAGAAAAAGCGTCATAAAAGAGAATACAGCGGCCAGAAAATCCAGAGCTTTAACGACCTTGTCTTTGGTGATTATGTGGTACATGAAGACCAGGGTGTGGGCATTTACCGCGGTATTGAAAAAATAGAGGTAGAAAAGGTCACCAAGGACTTTATTAAGATTGAGTACGGCGACGGCGGTGTGTTATATATTCCAACCACGGGTCTTGACCGTATCCAAAAATATGCCAGTGCCGATGCGGCAAAAAAGCCAAAGCTGAGCAAAATGAATTCCACCGAGTGGAAGCGCACCAAAACCAGGGTTAAATCCGCAGTAAAGGATATGGCGGAGGAACTGGTAAAGCTGTACGCCCATCGTCAGGAACAAAACGGTTTTGCTTACGATGAAGACTCGGTATGGCAGAGAGAATTTGAAGAATTATTCCCGTACGAGGAAACAGACGACCAGTTACGGGCAATTGAAGATACGAAGCGGGATATGCAGAGTAATAAAATCATGGACCGCTTAATTTGCGGCGATGTCGGTTACGGAAAAACCGAGATTGCCATCCGTGCTGCCTTTAAGGCAGTGGAAAACGGCAAGCAGGTTGTGGTGCTTGTGCCGACTACTATTTTAGCGCAGCAGCATTACAACACCTTTGTGAGCCGCATGATTAATTTCCCGATTAATATCGGCATGCTGTCCAGATTCCGTACACCTGCCCAGCAAAAGGCAGTGCTTGCAGGCTTGGAAAAAGGCGAGGTGGACATTGTTATCGGCACCCACAGAGTGCTTTCTAAGGATGTGCAGTTTAAAAACCTTGGCTTGCTCATTGTGGATGAAGAGCAGCGTTTTGGCGTGGCACACAAAGAAAAAATCAAGCAGATGCGGGAAAATATCGACGTTCTCACACTTACTGCCACGCCGATTCCGAGAACCCTGCACATGAGTCTGGCAGGCATCCGTGACATGTCGGTGTTAGAGGAGCCGCCGGTAGACCGTCTGCCAATCCAGACCTTTGTTATGGAACACAATGATGAAATTATTAAAGAGGCCATCCACCGTGAGTTGGTAAGAGGTGGCCAGGTTTACTATGTGTATAACCGGGTAAACGGTATCGAAGAAGTGGCTAATCAGGTGGCAAGGCTTGTACCGGAGGCGGAAATTGCTTATGCCCACGGTCAGATGAGCGAACGCCAGCTGGAAAAAATCATGTACGAGTTTATCAATGGGGAAATAGATGTGCTCATTTCCACTACCATTATTGAAACCGGCTTGGATATTTCCAACGCCAATACCATGATTATTGATGATGCGGACCGCATGGGTCTTTCCCAACTGTATCAGCTGAGGGGGCGCGTGGGCCGTTCCAACCGTACTTCCTATGCATTCCTTATGTATAAACGGGATAAAATGCTAAAGGAAGTGGCAGAAAAGCGTCTGCAGGCCATCCGTCAGTTTACGGAGCTGGGCTCCGGCTTTAAAATTGCCATGCGTGACCTGGAAATCCGCGGCGCAGGAAATTTACTTGGTGCAGAGCAGAGCGGTCACATGGAAGCGGTAGGCTATGATTTGTACTGTAAGATGTTAAACGAAGCTGTGCTGGATGTAAAGGGTGAGAAAAAGGAAGAAGATTCCTTTGAAACCGTTATGGATTTTGAGGTGGATGCTTATATTCCGGCTACTTATATCCGCAATGAGGTGCACAAGCTTGATATGTATAAGCGGGTGGCAGGTATTTCCTCCGAGGAGGATTTTGATGATTTGTCCGAGGAACTGGTGGACCGCTACGGTGATATACCGCCTGCATTTGACAGCCTTTTACAGATTGCGCTTTTAAAGGCAATGTGTCATACTGTATATATCAGCGAATGCAAGCAGATGGGCAATGATATTAAGTTGACTCTGTATCCGAAGGCGCGGTTAAAAACCGAGCTGTTGCAGGGATTTTTAGAGGAGAGAAAGAGCAGCCTGAAATTTGTCTTGGAGGCGAATCCGTACTTTGTATACAGTCTGCCGAGAAAGCAAAAACCAATGACACCAAAGGTGGAAGCCGATTGGATGTTTGGACTGTTAAAAGCGTTTTTAACGGATATGCTTCAACTGTTGGAAGAAAAGAATTAGTTATAGGAGAATTACAATTACATGAGTCGCAGAAGAAACAAAAAGAAGTCTGTTTGGCCGAAAATCATACTTTTTGTGGTGATTTTGGTGCTGGCAGCAGTAATATTCGGCCGCAAGGGCGAGGAAAAAGAAGAAGAGACAAAGTGGCTGGAAGGCAGCATGCTGCGCATCGGTGATACCCAGGTGGATTACCGGGAGGGCATGGTGTATTTAAACGCCGTGCAGCAGGATTATGAGCAGTATTATGGCAGCGATATCTGGAAGTATGCCATCGATGCCCAGGGAAATACCATGGGGGAAGTAATCAAAGAGCAGACGTTAGAGCAGATTATTTACATTAAGGTGGTTTGCCGGAAGGCTTCCGAGCTTGGCATTGTGCTTTCGGAGGAAGAATTGCAGACCGTGGATGCACAGACAGCAGCTTATATGGATAGACTTAAAGATTCCGACTTGCTGCTACATGGTGTGAATGCAGATATCGTGCGCCGCATTTATTCCGACAATCTGTTGGCCAGAAAGACCTTTGAAGTAACTACATTAAACGTTGACACCGACATTCCGGATGAGGAAGCGGCCCAGCATAGATTCCAGACCATTGCCATCCGCAATTTTAAAATTGATGCTTCCGGTAAGCGGGTTTCCTACGAAGGAGAGGAGCTTTCGGAGCTTAAGGCAAGAGTGGAAAAATTGCGGGAACAGGCAGTAACTGCGGAGGATTTTTACAAGCTTGCTTCCGCCAACACGGAAGATGCTACTATGTTGGAGGTGACCGGGGGCAAGGGAGATTTTCCGGCCGAATATGAGAAAACAGTTTTGGCAATGAAGACCGGAGAGGTATCCGAAGTAATTGAAACAACCGACTACTATTATATTTTTTACTGTGTAAGAGATTTTGATATTGACGCAACCCACGAAAAGAAGGAAGAAATTATCGCCACCCGTCAGGAAGAGGAATTCCGGACCAGATATCAGGAGTGGCGCGGCATGACCCACATTGAAGTAAATGAAGAAGTGTGGGAAGCGCTGGATTTTGACATGGAATCAGTTGGCTGATTTTAGAAAATAAAATTTGCACAATTCAACATATAAAAAATAATATTTCTTACGAACACGCTATCAATGTGATAGTGAGTTCGTAGGAGATATTTTTTTGCTTATTTATTGTGCAAACCTACCAAAAAACTATCGAAATCTTTTACTTGCACAAACAACACAATGCGTGTAAACTTATCCTAAGATTTCGCGAAAGTCTCTTACGGCAGAATCTGCTGGAAAATCCCCTGTTTACTTATTTATCCTTGCAAAAGAGGAGAAGAAACTTTATAATGAAAGAGAGGTAGTGTGTTTGGAACAATTACAAAAGCAGTACAAGGAACTAACATTTACCGATGATTTTATGTTTGGCAAGGTTCTGGTGAATAATCCGGAAATATGCCGCAGATTATTGGAGGTCTTACTGGAAATCAAAATTAGGAAGATTTCCTTTCCGGAACGTCAGAAAAATATAGAAATTCTTTCCGATGGAAAGGGTATTCGTCTGGATGTTTATGTGGATGATGAAAATGGCACCGTATATAACATTGAGATGCAGACCAAGGTAAAGAAGGAGCTTCCGAAACGTAGCCGTTACTATCAGGGAATGATAGATATGAACCTGATTGAGCGGGGTGCAAAGTATAAGGAATTAAAACTAAGCTTTGTTATTTTCATTTGCTTAAAAGATCCGTTTGGATATGGTTTGCCGGTATACCGGTTTGAAAATATCTGCATACAAAATAGAGACATTTTGTTAAAAGACGAGGCAATCAAGGTGTTTATCAATGCGGATGGAGACCTTACGGGGTTACCGGAAGATTTGTCTGCATTTCTGCAATATTTGAAAGGTAAGGTTATAGAAAACGAGCTGGTACAAATGATTGATAATGAAGTTGAAAAAGCAAAAAAACATGAAGGTTGGGAGGTGGAGTATATGACATCATATTTAAGAGATATGGACATTCGCGAAGAAGGTATAGAAATTGGAATGGAACGAGGCTTATCTGCCTTGGTAAATTCCTTAAAAGACTTTATCGCAGATGAAGAAGTTTTATATCAGACGGTTATCAAAAACGAAGCCTACAAAGCTACTCCACGAGAAGAAATTCTGAAGTATATGAAATAAATGAGCAAAAATCCTATTTCATGTGAAACCGCTCACGGTTCATGCAGAAATAGGATTTTTTTACAATGTGGTTTACCTATAAAGAGGTGCTGATTTTTTATCGTGGACAGTTAATCTCGAATATATCATCAATCATATGATGTACCAGTGTAGCTTCTTTTGTCTTTGCTAATGTATACAGCACTTCCTTGCCTTCTCTGCGGCTGGTAATCAGCCCGGACTGCTTCAAATTTCTCAAGTGATGGGAAACGGCAGGGGAACTCATATTCACCGCAGCGGCAATGTCGCTGACACATTCTTCGGTGTGGCAAAGGAGCCACAAAATGCGGAGTCTGGTGCTGTCGCAGAGCATGGAAAATACATCCGCAGCCATAAAAAATTGTTGCTCCGTTGGGATGGAGGCCATAAGGTCTGTTAAGTTTCCTCCATGATTATGAAGATGGTCACAGGAGTCAGTGTGGTCATGATAATGTTCATGCTCTTTATTCATTCTCGATTATCTCCTTTGTAATAATGGCAATGGCACATGGCATCTTACCGTCAATTAAAATATATTTTGCATCCGTATATCCGGCTTCTCTGAAAAATTCCTGATAGGTGGAAAAATTATATTGCTGCTTGAAATCAGCTCCCAACTTTTTGAAAATTCTAACCAGGATATCCGGACTTCCGTTACGTTCAATATTGATGTAGGTTGGTATAATCAGCTTTCCTCCCGGTTTGCAGACACGAAGAAGTTCTGTCAAAGCAGCCTGTGGATTATCTAATAGGTGGATAACGTTGCCGGCAACAACTTTGTCAAAGGAATCATCGGCGCACTTTAACTCCATAATATTGGCACGTACGATCTTGACGTTTGGAAGGGCTTCACAAGCTTTTTTTGTTTGCGAAAGCATTCCGGTGGAGTAATCGGTTGCAATTAGTTCCTTGCAGGCTTTTCCGATAGGAACACTTAACATTCCGGCACCACAGGCACATTCCAACACCCGGTCGTTATTGGTAATGAGTTCTGCAACTTTGGTTTGGAGCTGCTTATTTACTTTTCCGTTATAAAAGTTTTCAAACAGATTGTATAAGGGTGCTATGGTATCCCAAAACATATGATTTTCCTCCATGACTTATTTTAACCGCAACGCCCGCATGGAATTAAGCACGGCCAGTACACATACGCCAACGTCTGCGAAGATGGCCATCCACATGTTGGAGTAGCCCAGAGCGCTAAGAAGCAGTACCAGCACTTTTACGCCAAGGGCAAAAACAATGTTCTGGCGTACGATGGCCATGGTGCCTTTGGCAATGCGGATGGCAGTAGGAAGCTTGCTTGGTTCGTCGGTCATGATGACAACGTCTGCTGCTTCAATGGCAGCGTCGGAACCAAGACCGCCCATGGCAATGCCGATGTCGGCACGGGCCAGAACCGGTGCATCGTTGATGCCGTCGCCCACATAAGCGAGGGTGCCGCCGGTGGACTGCTGTTCCAATAAGGCTTCTAAGTGGGTTACCTTGTCTGCCGGAAGAAGCTCGGTGTGAACCTCGTCAAGACCAAGGCGTGCAGCGATTGCTTCGCCGGTGGCGCGCTTGTCGCCGGTAAGCATTACAAGTTTTTTGATGCCGGAGTTTTTCAAAGCGGAGAGTGCTTCTTTTGCATCCGGCTTGATTTCATCTTCTACGCAAATGGTTCCTGCAAAGCTGCCGTCAATAGCTACATAGACTGCGGTGCCGGTAGTGAGCTCTGCCAAGTCCTTTGGCAGGGCAATGTTCTTTTCTTTCATCAATCGCAGGTTTCCGGCGAAAACTTCCTTGTCTTCCACAAGTGCTCTGACACCGAAACCGGCTAATTCTTCTACCTCGGAAACCAAAGCGGAAGAAGCTGTGTCGTTTAAGAAGGTACAAACATTCTTATATTCTTCCACGATGGAAACTGCAATTGGGTGGGAGGAACGGCTTTCTGCCAGGGCCGTATATTTTAACAGCCCGGTTTCATCAGTTCCAACAGGAGTAAGTGCGGTTACTTTGAAGTTTCCCTTGGTTAAGGTTCCGGTTTTGTCAAAAACAAAAGCGTCGGTACCTGCCAGGGTTTCTAAGTAGTTGCTGCCTTTCATTAAAATGCCCTGCTTTGCAGCACCGCCGATACCGCCGAAAAATCCAAGAGGTACGGAGATTACCAGAGCGCATGGACAGGAGACAACTAAGAAGTTGAGGGCACGGTAGATCCACTCGGAGAGATTGCCCGCAAATATCGGTGGTACAAAGGCCAGTAAAACAGCCAGAATAACCACCACCGGGGTGTAATATCTTGCAAATTTGGAAATAAAGTTTTCTGCCTTTGCTTTTCTTGCGGAGGCATGTTCTACCATATCAAGAATTTTGGATACGGTGGATTCGCCGAAGGCTTTGGTTACCTGAACGGTTATGGAACCGCGCAGATTGATGCAGCCGCTGATGGCAGGGTCGTGGGCACTTACCTCTCTTGGCAAAGACTCACCGGTGAGGGCTGCGGTATCAAGAGAAGAAGTGCCTTCGGTAATGACACCGTCAAGCGGTATTTTTTCTCCGGGATTTACTAAAATGAAATCGCCCACGGAAACCTTTTCCGGGGAAACTTCCATTACTTCACCGTCTTTTAAGAGGTTGGCGCTGTCCGGGCGGATTTGCATCAGGGAAGTGATGGATTTGCGGGATTTGCCTACAGCATAGGACTGGAACAGTTCGCCAATCTGGAACAAAATCATTACCATTACACCTTCCGGATATTCGCCCACAAAAAAGGCACCCACGGTAGCCAGGGACATGAGGAAATTTTCGTCAAAGACCTGGCCGTTTTTTATGCCAAGGAGTGCTTTGCGGACAATGTCGCTGCCGGCAATAAAGTAAGCGGTAAGAAAGAGCGCTAAGGACACCCATTGCTTCAACGGAAAGCTTGGCAGCAGGTAGGAAACAATACAGGCAACGGCGAAAACCACCGCTGCCGTAAGAATTTTCTTTAACATTTTTTTCTGTTTTTTAGTCATGTGAATTTACCTCGGTAAAATTATGCTTCTTCCACAGTAACATCAGGCTCTACCTTGGTAGCAATTTTTACCACGGATGCAGTGATGGTGTCTGCAATGCGGTCTTCAAATTCCACAAAAAGCTTCTGGGCAATGAAGTTTAAGCTGGCGGAAGTAACACCGTCCAGTTCCTTGATCTGGGTTTCGATTTTGTTGGCGCAGTTGGCGCAGCAAAGGTCCTCAATAAGATATGTTTTCTTCATAGTAATCCTCCTTGTTTTCCGAAGGAAAATACCCGCCCGCTGACCGCGGGCAGAGGATTTATCCTCCTTGTAAAATGAATATTCGTGCTGATTTGAATTAAACGATTAAACGATTGTTTAATTGTTAAACTAAGTATAGCACGGAGAAGGGTGTCTGTCAACCGTTTTCTTAAGGAAATATTAATTTGTTTTTCCTAAGGAAATATGCTATATATAGTTCCATACGTGATAGTAAGAAAGGATTATAGTTTATGAAGGAATTATGGGAGTTATTCCGTACAAAATGGAAATTTTTATGGAAAACCTTCTTTTTTGTCTGCTATATACCATCCCTGATTTGCTTGTGCTTTGTGGAGCTTTGCTCCCGGAAATCGGTGGTGGATTTGCTGTTGTTTATCATTAGGGAACCGTTGGTGTTTTTGTATAACGCCCTGATTATTGCATCGGTTGCATCGGTTTGCCTTTTGGTAAAGCGCAGGATTTTTGCCTTATCGGTGGTTATGCTTTTATGGGCGGCCATCGGTGTTACGGATTTTGTGCTGTTGACCTTCCGGACAACGCCGTTTACAGCGGTGGACCTTGCTCTTATCAAGGATGCCCTGGTCATTGCCAACAGATATCTGTCCTGGGTGGGTGTGGTGCTGATAATTCTGGGTGCGATTTTGGCGCTGGTGCTTTGCGTGATACTGTTTTGCAAAGCAAAAAAAGAGGAAAGTGTCGGATACAAGGCAGGTGTTCCGTTTTGCGGTATGCTGTTTGTACTTTGTCTTGTATTAACCGATTTTGGTATGGGTGTTGGTCTTTTGGACCGTAATTTCGGAAACCTGGCCCAGGCCTTTCATGATAACGGTCTGCCGTATTGCTTCATGAACAGTGTATTGAATACCGGAATTGAAAAACCGGATAAATATTCCGGCGAAGTCGGAGGCCAAGCGGTCTTAGG
>JAZNXI010000165.1:0-19619 GCA_045593825.1 Lachnospiraceae bacterium | reverse complement strand
GAAGAATTATGTTTGAATTGATATTCTATGAAGACAACCGAGGAAAAAGTGAAGTATTAGAGTATCTGGAGAATTTATATCAAAGAATGGAATCTGATAAAGACAGTAGAATTTTGTACTGCAAGATACAGGCATATTTCAATATGCTGGAGCAAAATGGAACTCGGTTAAGTAAAAAGATTACAAAACATCTCATTGATGATATTTGGGAACTACGTCCTTTAAAAACAAGAATTTTTTATGCATACTATAAAGATAATAAATTTATTGTATTGCATTATTTTGTTAAAAAAACAAAGAAAACACCTAAAATCGAATTAGATCAGGCAAAACGTAATTTAAAAGACTTTTTGGAAAGGAATGAGTAAAATGACAACATGGTCTGAGTTTAAGAAAAATCATCCGTTATCGACCGAGGATGAATTAATGGTAAAAATGGAAGAAGATATCATCCGCACTGTGTCAAAATTGCGGGAAGAACAGCAAATGACACAGTGTGAACTGGCAGAAAAGTGCAATCTAAAACAGTCTGCCATTGCCCGTTTGGAAAAACTACATCATTCACCAAGGGTAGATAGCCTGATTAAAATACTTGCCCAATTGGGATATACGCTGAAAATTGTGCCGATTTCCGAGGTATTAGACAAATAAATACTGTATGCCCCAAACAAAACATGGCAATACTATCACAAAAAAGAAAGTGAGGTAGTACCATGTTTAAACATGACAAACAGTTATTTCATCCGGTAAATGTAGAGCGTCCGAATCCGCAGTATGCTGCATTGTTGCAGGAGCAGCTTGGAGGTGCCAACGGTGAGTTAAAGGCGGCCATGCAGTACATGTCCCAGAGCTTCCGTATTAAGGACCCTGAAATCAAGGACTTGTTTTTAGATATTGCGGCAGAGGAGCTTAGTCACATGGAAATGGTGGCGCAGACCATCAACCTGTTAAATGGTCATGATGTGAATGCGGCAAGTGTACCGGCCGGTGAAATCCAGACCCATGTGCTGACCGGCTTAAATCCGGGACTTATCAATGCGTCCGGCTATTCCTGGACCGGCGACTATGTTTCCGTTACCGGGGATTTATGCGCAGATTTACTTTCCAACATTGCTTCCGAGCAGCGTGCCAAGGTGGTATATGAGTATCTGTACCGTCAGATTAACGATAAGTGTGTCAGAGAGACTATTGATTTTCTGCTTAACCGCGAAGAAGCCCACAATGCCATGTTCCGCGAGGCTTTTAACAAGGTGCAGAACAGCGGTTCCAATCAGGATTTCGGTACCACAAAGGCGGCAAAAATGTATTTCAGTATGTCGGAGCCATCCCCGGCAAACAGCGGCTTAGGCCAGGTAGAAGGTAAGCCGGTTTCTTTTAAGTAAATATTATGGGAGCTCAGCGAAAAATGCATATCTTTTTATGTGAGATTAGCAATTTATGAGGGGCTCCTTTTATTGTGTTTGAAAGCAGTATATGCTATACTGTTTATGTGGATTATTTTACGGGAGAGGAGAAGGAATGGATGAATACTTATTGCGGAAAAAACTGTGAGGAATGTACATATAAAGCCGAGCTTTCCTGCTCCGGCTGTCAGAGTGGTCCGGGCCGTGTTGTCATTGGAGACTGCAAGCTGGCACATTGCTGCCGTGACAAGGGTCATGCAACCTGCGAAACCTGTGAATTAAAACGAAATTGCGGCAAATGGCTGGATAAGGGAAGTATTCCAAAACAGCGTATCGAGCGTAGAATAGAATTGCAGAAAGAACAGGAGATGATTGCACGCAGGGCGCCGTTTCTTGGTAAGTGGTTGTGGATTCTGTTTTGGCTGGTGGTACCACAGTGCATTGTGAATTTCATGACTGGCGATACAATGGCAACGTTGATTCCGGCGTTGGAAAAACCGGGACAAATCGGTCTTATTATTTGTATGCTTGTCCGGATTTTGGTCTTATTTATAATTTCCAGGGAACATGGCTCCTACAGGATTGCAGCAATTTTAGGAATTGTAAGTGTTGCTGCAGATGCAGTATTGCAGATGTCTGGAATGGAAGATATTTATGTTCTCTTTATGCTTGCTATAGTTCAAATTGTTGTGTTATTGATCTCTGAATATTATGAATATAAAGCTCATACAGAGGTGGTAATGGTTGTAAGTCCTTTTATTTCTGAGCAGTGGGATAATTATTGGAAATGGAACATGTATTCCCTTATTGGACTTGTTGTAAGTATGTTTTTGATCTTCTTAATTCCGGGCTTTGCTGCACTCGCACTGTTGGTATCTTCCATCGGTTTGCTGGTGGCAGGAATTAAAAAGCTGATATGTCTGTACCGTACTGCAAAGGCATTCCGTGTAAGAGCAGGAGCGTAAGAAAAGGGAGGGGTATTATGAAAAGAAGTTTAATTGTAATTGGTGTGGCGGTAATTTTGTTCCTTCTTGGGCTTTCCATGTTTCCAAGAAAGGTAAGTTTTCAGGCAACGATTCCGGTATGTACGCAGGAAGGAATCACCTCTACTGCAGAGTGTGATGTGGTTTTATGGAAATGGTGGTATATGCCGGATAAATTGCTTGGTGCGGTAACGGTGGACGGAATCACGTTTGAACATATGGAGTATGACACGGATAGTGATTCCGGCGTATTTTTGTTTGGGGTTCCGCATAATGACCCACTGGAACGGTTTTCAAATTCGCTCTATGTGTATTTGTATGGTAAAGATTTTGAAGCACTTTCTTTTGCCTATTCTAAAGACGGAGAAACCAAATGGTATTTCGGACCGGCAGAAAGTGTAGAAGAGGTAAAGACAATTATTGAGAAGTATTTGAAATAATATGTGATTATTTTATGGAGTTGTAAACAACAGGAGAAAAGTATGTTTACCGAAGACTATTTATATGTGTGTAATGCATTAGAAAATCACCCTTTACTGCGTGATTCTAAAAGAAAAAAACAGTTTATTGAGCTGTGTGTAACGGAACAAACGAAGGTTAAAGATTATTTATCCTTAATTGATGCTTTGACTACAATTACTACATTTTTTCAGGATGGACATACCAATATAGAATTACCATATATCACAGATGATTTATGTCTTAAATTTTTTTGTAAATGGGAAAAAGATTCTCTTGTTTTAACTAAAAATTATTTGAATATTCCTGCCGGAGCAAAAATTGTTTCAGTAGAAGATAAAACAGTTTCCGAACTATTTGCCTTCGCAGAAACCAGAATTCCGCACGAAAATACATATCTTGTAAAAAGCAGAACTACAGAATATCCGTATAAAAACTATCACCTGTTTAGTGCAATGAATCTGGAGCTTCTGTTTGGAAAAAAGGAATTCTATACGGTTACGTTTTCTTTAAACGGAGAAATAGTGGAAAAGCAGTGCTTCATGGTGAACTATGATGGATTCCTTGATTTTTCCCAAAAACCGTTTATCGACTATGAAATAAAAGAAAACAGGATGGTTTTACATCTGCGGGAATGTATTTATAACGAGGAATATACGCAGACCTTGCAAGAAATAGCAGAACTATGCAAAGAAAAGAAATTATCTGCATTGGAACTGGATTTAAGTGAAAATATGGGCGGAAATTCCCAGGTGATTGATGAATTTATTAAATATACCCATGCAGATACCTATCGCAGATACGAAATGATAGATTTTTCTTCCGGCAGCCCGGTATGTGTGGCGAGCAGGGATACTGTTGTAACCAATCAGAAAAAAGATTTGCTGTTTCCGGAAAAAATATATTGCTGTGTTTCTAATACGACATTTAGTAGTGCAAGAACCTTTGCGGTAACATTAAAAGATAATGGAATTGCAACCATTATTGGGGAACCAACCGGTGGTAAACCTTGTTCCTATGGAATGCCCCAAAAAGATATAACGCCTAATTTGAAGATTCGGTTCCGTGTATCTGGGGCGTTGTTTCTTCGTCCCGATGCAGAGGCAGAAGAGGAAGAAGCTTTATTTCCCGATGAAAAAGAATAATATAGTATTTCAGAAAAAACACTAGCTTTTTTCAAAAAGATAGTGTATAATATAACGATGGGTGTACTATGCCCAAATGCGGGGCGCTGTCCCGAGACTTCTGAAGAATATATTACAGTATCAATGTGTTGCAATATACTCTTCAGTTGTTTCGGCGGCTCCGTAAATATAATTATTTAAAGGAGAGTTAAAACATGAGTTACAAGAGTTTTTCCATGGAACTGGCTGGCAGAACCCTTACCGTAGATGTAGGTAGAGTTGCAGCTCAGGCAAACGGTGCAGCATTCATGCACTATGGTGATACTGTTGTTCTTTCTACAGCAACAGCATCCGAAAAGCCACGTGATGGCATTGATTTCTTCCCTCTTTCCGTAGAGTACGAAGAAAAGTTATATTCTGTAGGTAAGATCCCTGGCGGTTTCACAAGAAGAGAAGGTAAGGCATCCGAAAATGCAATCCTCACTTCCCGTGTTATCGACCGTCCAATGCGTCCTTTATTCCCTAAGGACTACAGAAACGACGTTACCATCAACAACATGGTTATGTCCGTAGACCCAGAGTGCAGCCCTGAACTTACCGCTATGCTTGGTTCTGCAATTGCAGTAGCAATTTCCGACATTCCATTTGACGGCCCATGTGCAACCACACAGGTTGGTATGATTAACGGAGAGTTCGTATTCAATCCAAATGCATCCCAGAATGCAGTTTCCGACCTTAAGTTAACCGTTGCTTCCACAAGAGACAAGGTTATCATGATCGAAGCCGGCGCAAACGAAATTCCTGAAGCAAAGATGATTGAAGCAATCTACGCTGCACACGCTGTAAACCAGCAGGTTATCGAGTTCATCGACAAGATTGTTGCTGAATGCGGTAAGGCAAAGCACGAGTACACAAGCTGTGCAATTCCTGAAGAATTATTCGCAGCTATCCGCGAAATCGTTCCTCCTGCAGAGATGGAAGTTGTTATGTTTGCAGAGCAGAAGCAGGTTCGTGAAGACAGAATCCGCGAATTAAAGGACAAGCTGGCTGAGGCATTTGCTGAAAACGAAGAGTGGCTTCCACTTATCGATGAGGCTGTTTACCAGTACGAAAAGAAGACTGTTCGTAAGATGATCTTAAAGGATCAGAAGCGTCCGGACGGCCGTGCAATCACACAGATTCGTCCACTGGCTGCAGAAGTTGACATCGTACCAAGAGTACACGGTTCTGCAATGTTCACCAGAGGACAGACACAGATTTGTAACGTAACTACTCTGGCACCTCTTTCCGAGGCTCAGAGATTAGACGGTCTTGACGAGTTCGAGACAAGCAAGAGATATATGCACCACTATAACTTCCCTGCATACTCTGTAGGTGAAACAAAGGTTTCCAGAGGCCCAGGACGCCGTGAAATCGGTCACGGTGCATTAGCTGAAAGAGCGTTAATTCCGGTTCTTCCAAGCGAAGAGGAATTCCCATACGCAATCCGTACCGTATCCGAGACTTTCGAGTCCAACGGTTCCACATCCATGGCTTCTACCTGTGCATCCTGTATGTCCCTTATGGCTGCCGGTGTTCCAATCAAGAAGATGGTTGCAGGTATTTCCTGTGGTCTCGTTACCGGCGAAACCGATGACGATTACATCCTCTTAACCGATATCCAGGGTCTTGAAGACTTCTTCGGCGATATGGACTTTAAGGTAACCGGTACAGAAGACGGTATCACCGCTATCCAGATGGATATCAAGATTCACGGTTTAACAAGACCTATCGTAGAAGGCGCTATTGCACGTTGCCGTGAAGCAAGAATGTTCATCATGGACACCTGCATGAAGCCTGCTATTTCCGAGCCAAGACCGGAAGTTGGTCCATACGCTCCTAAGATTATTCAGATTCAGATTGACCCGGCTAAGATTGGTGAGGTAGTTGGTCAGAGAGGTAAGACAATCAACGCTATCATTGAGCAGACCGGCGTTAAGATTGATATTACCGATGACGGCGCTGTTTCCGTATGCGGTACCGACGCTGCACAGATGGATAAGGCTGTGAAGTTAATCCAGATTATTGTAACTGACTTCGAAGAAGGTCAGGTATTAGAAGGTAAGGTTGTAAGCATTAAGGAATTTGGTGCTTTCCTTGAGTTCGCTCCTGGCAAGGAAGCTATGGTTCATATTTCCAAGGTTTCCAAGGAAAGAATTGACCGTGTAGAAGATGTACTCACTCTTGGCGATGTGGTTAAGGCTGTTTGCCTTGGCAAGGACAAGATGGGCAGAGTATCCTTCAGTATTAAGGATGTAAAGTAATTTAAGTTTTTTCAGGGGCTGTTGTAAGCAATTGCAACAGCCTCTTTGCGTTGTCAGACCTATATAAAAACTTGTGAAAGAAGTAAAAGAATGATTAAAACCTTTGAACTTGAAAACGGAATACGGGTTGTTTTGGAGCCGATGAACCATCTGCGCACAGTATCTTTTGGTGTATGGGTAAAGGTTGGTTCCGTCAATGAAACAGAAGAAAATAACGGTATTTCCCACGTGATTGAGCATTGCCTGTTTAAGGGAACCAAAACACGTTCTGCAAAGCAGCTGGCGGATGAAATTTCTGCCATCGGTGACCAGTTAAATGCCTTTACCGGAAAAGAATGTACCGCTTTCTATGGGGTGACTTTAACGGAATATTTGCCAAAGATGATGGAACTGGTGGGAGATATGTTACAAAACTCCACCTTTGAAGAAGAACCGCTTCAGAAGGAACTGGGCGTTATTTTAGAAGAAATCGATATGTACGACGATTCTCCGGAGGACCTGGTGCACGAACTGCTCCAGAAAAATGTCTGGAAGAATCATGCGCTTGGATATATTATTTCCGGAGAAAAGAAAGTGGTTTCCGGTATGACAAGGGAGCAGATTGTGGATTACATGAAGCTGCATTACTGTGGCAGCAATATGGTGATTTCCATTGCCGGAAACTTTGAAGAATCGGAAGTTATAGAGCATTTAAACCGGTATTTTTCTGCAATTCCACGCTTTGGAACAGGAAGAAATGTCAATGTAGATGCAGATACTGTGCCGCAGTTTACCCGCTGTCTTTGCGAACGGAAAAAGGATGTGGAGCAGCTTTACATGAATCTTGCCTTTCCTACCATGGATGAGCGAAATGAGGAGCGCCATGTGCAGATTATGGCAAATGCCCTGCTTGGCGGCAGCAACAACTCGTATTTGTTCCAGCAGGTAAGAGAGGAGCTGGGTCTTGCCTATTCCGTGTATTCTTATTCCAGCTTGTACCGTTATGCGGGATTGTTCCACATTGATGTGATTGTTAATCCGGCCAATGCGGTTAAGGTGTATGATAAGCTTGCAGAAATATTAAAGAAATTTGCTGCCAAAGCACTTTCCAAAGAAGAACTGGACAGTCTGTACACCCAGCTTCGTATCGAGATGATTATGGGCAGCGAAAGCGCCAGAAACCGCATGGAACGTAATGCCAAATCATTGCTGATGCATGATAGGATTGTGACATTAGATGAGACTTTAGATAAATTATCACGGGTTTCCGCGGAAGATATCAGGGCGTTCGGTGAAAAATATTTTGATTTGTCCAAGGCGGGAATCTGTCTGGTGGGAGAGCTCTCGAAAGAGGCGGAAAAAGTGAAGAAAAATTGGCGTTAATGTAGCAAAAAATCAGTGAATTTTGCTTGACTATGGAAGTTTGATACTTTACAATAGTAAATAAATAAAATTATTGTGGGGAAGTGTATGCACTTCTCCTAAAAATGCGTTTTGGAGGATAACAAAATGAGAAAAAATACCATGTGTGTCCAGGGTGGATATGAACCAAAGAACGGAGAACCAAGAGTAACTCCGATTTGCCAGAGTACAACCTATAAATACGACAGCAGCGAAACCGTAGGCAAGCTGTTTGACTTGGAAGAAGACGGTTTCTTCTACACCAGAATCGCTAATCCAACCGTAGATGTGGTAGAAAAGAAGATTGCCATGTTAGAGGGCGGTGTAGGTGCTATGTGCACTTCCTCCGGACAGGCAGCATCTTTAATTTCCGTATTGAATATTTGTGAAGCAGGTGACCACATGATTTCCACCGCAGCAATATACGGCGGTACCATGAACCTGTTTTCCGTAACCTTTAAGAAGTTCGGAATTGACGTAACCTTCGTTGACCCGGACATTTCTGCAGAGGATTTACAGAAGGAAATCAAGGACAATACCAAGCTGATTTTCTCCGAGACATTATCTAATCCATCTTTGGTTGTTTGCGATATTGAAAAGTTTGCCAAGGTGGCTCATGCAAACGGTATTCCGCTTATTGTGGATAATACCTTTGCTACACCGATGCTGTGCCGTCCGTTTGAATTTGGTGCGGATATTGTGGTACATTCCACATCCAAGTACCTGGATGGTCATGCAACCGCGCTCGGCGGCATTATCGTAGACAGCGGTAACTTTAACTGGGACAACGGCAAGTTCCCTGGCCTTTCCACACCGGATGAGTCTTATCATGGTATGGTTTACACCAGAGACTGCGGTAAGGCAGCCTACATAACAAAGGCAAGAGTACAGTTAATGAGAGACTTAGGTTCCACACCGGCTCCTCAGAATGCGTTTTACTTAAATCTTGGCTTAGAGACCCTGCATCTTCGTATGGAGCGTCACAGCGCCAATGCATTAGCAGTAGCTAAGTGGTTAGAAGAGAATGAAAATGTATCCTGGGTAAATTATCCGGGCTTAGAAAGCAATAAATATAATGCACTTGCTTCCAAGTATTTGCCGGCAGGCACCAGCGGTGTTATTTCCTTTGGCGTAAAGGGCGGAAGAGAAGCTGCAATGAAGTTTATGGACAGCGTAAAGTTGGCTGCAATTGTAGTTCACGTTGCAGATGCCAGAACCAGCGTGCTGCATCCGGCAAGCACCACACACCGTCAGTTGACAGACGAGCAGTTGGTGGCTGCGGGCGTAGGTGCGGATTTAGTCAGAATGTCCATCGGCATCGAGGATTTAAATGATATCATCGAAGATTTAGAGCAGGCATTTGAAAGTATTAAGTAAATTAATATTTATTAATAGTTTAAGGTAGAATCAGGAGGAAAGTATGAACGAGTTGCTACGTAAACGGGCAAGATATTTGCTGGCCGATACATTGCATGAGCCGGTTTTGTTTTTTGATAAAAAGAATTTACTGGCTGACTTTAATAAAGAAGCCGCAGAAAAGTTTGGCCTCAGCAATAAGAATATTAACGTGATGACAAGAGAATACTTTGAAACCTCCGTTCTACAGTTGACGTATGAAGAAGAACCGAACCCGAAGATTAATCGGGAAGTGAAACTGCAGATGGAATATGAAACAATCAGTTATCATTTCACAGTACAGCCGATTCAAAGTACATTGAAAGGTTTTTTAGGCAGAGTATACTCGTTTCAGGATATTTCCAAGCAGAAGATGATGTATAATGCCTTGGAAAAGATGTCAGTTTATGACCAGTTAACGGGATTCTACACAAGTAGAGCGTTTGGAAGCAGATTGGCAGAGTATAATAAAAATCCGGAAGAATACATCGTAGCTATTTGCAATATTTCCGGTCTTAAATTAATCAATGCATTTTATGACCAGGAAACATGCAACAGCATTATTCAAAAGATGTCCGAAGAGTTACGGAATGTGCTTCCGGAAGATTCTTTGATTTGCTATGCTGCGGAGGACTATACCGTTATTGTTGTAAAAGGTATTACAGAGCATCAGATGAATTTGTATCTTTCCACGGCGGCGAGAAAGCTGAAAAAGAGAGCTTTGGATTCTGTTCCTGTTTTTATGAATTTTGGTATTGCAAGAAGAGAAAATACAACCGTTGACATCGAAGAATATATTAAGTATGCGGAAATGGACATGCTTATAAAGAAAGGTAAAGAAGGGCTTGCGCAAAAACGTGAAATGACAGAGGCTCTTGCGGAGGAGTATTTCCGCAATGAATATGAGTCTTTAGCCCATGTGGAACGTATTAAAGCGTTGGCAGACGGTTTTGCTGCGTATTTAAAATTGAATAAAAAAGATACCGAAAAACTGCAGCTTCTTTGTACATACCATGATATTGGCCGTGTAAAGACAAGAGAAGAAGTATGGAACCGTGCCGGGGTAATTACCCGGGATGAACACGATGTTGTAAAGTTCCATTCTATTACCGGATATAAAATCGTTTCGCGTATGCAGTTACAGCAAGATATTTCGGATTTGATTTTACATCATCATGAAAATTATGACGGAAGCGGTTATCCGTATGGTGTATCCGGTGAAGATATTCCGTTTTTGGCAAGAGTTTTAGCAATCATTGATTCTTATGATGTTATGATAAATGACCAGTTATATAAAGGGGCTGTTTCCGAAGAACTTGCCTTGGAGGAATTACATAAGAATGCAGGTACTCAGTTTGACCCTGCGCTTGTAAATGTTTTTGAAACATATTTGAAAGAGAGAAAATAAAGGGGAAGTCCATCATATGGCGACAAAAAACACAACAAAAAACAGCGGAAAAAGTAATAGTACAAAAAAGACAACCGCTAATAGGACAGGACGAAGCAGTACATCTTCCGCAAAGAAGCCGGGCGCAAAGCAAACAAAGAAAACTGCTTCGAAGAGTGCGCCTAAAACAAAAGCTGCGGCGGTAAAGTCTGCGCCTAAGGAAGAACTTGTTCCGGAATTAAGCAACGAATTGGTGCTTTTAATCACATTAGTTATTTCCGTACTGTTGTTTTTAAGTAATTTCAGTTTGAGCGGTAAAGTAGGAGAGGTAATTAATCAGGTTACCTTCGGCTTATTTGGTGTGCTTGCCTATCTGATTCCGTTCTTTTTGTTTTTCGGCATTGCGTTTTATCTGGCAAATCGGGCAGAAAACAAGAGATATATTATTAAGCTGGTGGCTTCTATTGGTTTATTTGCCGTAATTGCAGCAATTATTCAGCTGGTTTTTGGAGAAACTACAGATGTAGAATTGTTACAGTACTATAAAGTTTGCGCAGAAACCAAGTCCGGCGGCGGTCTGCTGGGTGGTGTATTGTGTTGGGCACTAACTCCGTTATTCGGAAAAGTAGGAAGTTATGTGGTATTAATTGCCCTTGCAATACTTTGTATGATGCTTCTTACCGGCAAGGCATTATTTGCATTCCTTGCTGAAATAAGCGGTAAGGAGATGGAAAAACAAAAGGAAATGCATAAAATCCGGGCGGAAGAACGTCAGGTATACAGAGAAGAACAGCGTCTGATGCGTGAGGAACAGCTCATTCAAAGAGAAGAAGAACTCCGTATCCGAAAAGAGGAACAGGAAAAACAGCGTATCAGTCATGCGCAAAGTTTTCTTCTTCCTCCGCAGGAGCAGCCAAAAGTAGCCGAAGAGGCTCCAAAAAATGAGTTAAAACGTAATTTCTTTGGTGGCTTTTCTAAAACCGCACCGGTAGGGAAGGAAGCTCCGGAGCTGGATAAAGAAACAGAAGAACTTATTTATACCGGTAATTTTCAACCGTCCAAGGATACCATGGAGACGGTTAACAGCATATACGAAGAAGAACTTCGTAAAAAGTTTGGTAATGCAGGCCAGAGTACTTCTATCAGGGAGGTTTCTCCGGTTCAGGAGATTAAGCCGGTCCGTAAGACCGCACCGATTATTCCGGTAACTCCAAAGACTCCGGTAACTCCTGCTCCTGCAGAAACTAAAAAGTACGAAGAACCGTTTGAGCCAAGTTTTTCCGAGCAGGCTCTTTCCGATAAGCGTCAGCCGGAAAGTCCAAAGGCAAAGGAAGCCTTCGCCCATGCGGCATATGGTGTTCCTTCTGCCAAAACTACGGCAGAAGAAAAGAAGGAACTGGATGAAATTAAGGCAGCCAATAAAGCAACCGCTGAGGATATTGCCAAGGTGGCAGAAGAGGCAGAGGCGGCTCAGGAAGAAAAGCTTCCGGAATACCAGTTCCCGCCAATTGAATTATTGACCCGTCCGGCGTATAAAGGAACCGGAAATTCTGAAGAAGAACTGATTCAGACAGCAGACAAATTAAAGAATACGTTAGAAAGCTTTGGTGTCCGTGTTACCATTAACAATGTAAGCCGCGGTCCGGCGGTTACCCGGTATGAACTTCAGCCGGAGCAGGGCGTTAAGGTTAGCAAAATTACCGGTCTGGCGGATGATATTAAGTTAAATCTGGCCGCGGCGGATGTGCGTATCGAAGCGCCGATTCCGGGCAAGGCAGCTATTGGTATTGAGGTTCCGAACAAAGAAAATACGGCAGTATTCTTACGTGAACTCATTGAGTCTCCGGAGTTTGTAAATCATTCCTCTAACATTGCCTTTACCGTAGGTAAAGATATCGGAGGACAAAACATTGTGGCAGATATTGCCAAGATGCCGCATGTGCTCATTGCCGGTGCCACAGGTTCCGGTAAATCGGTATGTATCAATACAATTATTATGAGCATCTTATATAAGGCACATCCAAATGACGTTAAACTGATTATGGTAGACCCTAAGGTGGTAGAACTCAGCGTTTACAATGGCATTCCTCATCTTTTGATTCCGGTTGTTACCGACCCTAAGAAGGCATCTGCGGCTCTTAACTGGGCGGTTGCGGAAATGATGGAGCGTTACGAAAAGTTTGCGGCTCTCGGTGTCCGTGATTTAAAAGGCTATAACAAACGTGTGGAAGAAGCGGCAGAAGAAGGACATACTGATGAAAAATTCCCTGCACTTCCGCAGATTGTCATTATCGTAGACGAACTTGCAGACCTCATGATGGTTGCACCGGGCGAAGTGGAACATGCGATTTGCCGTTTGGCACAGTTGGCAAGAGCGGCGGGTATTCATTTGATTATTGCTACCCAGCGTCCGTCCGTAAATGTTATTACCGGTCTAATTAAAGCAAATGTGCCATCCAGAGTGGCGTTTGCCGTATCCTCCGGTGTGGACTCCAGAACCATTCTGGATTCTGTGGGCGCGGAAAAACTGCTTGGTAAGGGCGATATGCTGTTTTATCCGTCCGGCTATCCAAAACCGGTGCGTATTCAGGGCGCCTTTGTTTCCGACAAAGAAGTCAATAGCGTGGTTGAATTCCTGAAGGGACAGAATCCGGGAATCGTGGGTTATAATGAAGAGATATCCAAGAAGATTGCCAGCGGCATATCAACAGAAGCGGCGGCAGGTCCAGCGGCAGCCGGTTCGGCAGATAACGGCAAGGATGAATACTTTGTGGAAGCAGGAAGATTTATCATCGAAAAAGACAAGGCATCCATCGGAATGCTGCAAAGAGTTTATAAAATCGGCTTTAACCGGGCGGCAAGAATTATGGACCAGCTGTCCGAAGCAGGGGTTGTGGGACCGGAAGAAGGAACAAAACCCCGTAAGATTTTAATGACGCTGGAAGAATTTGAAAACTATTTGTCCGGCGGGCAGTAATTTACTTGAGTTTTTTCAAAAAGTCTGTTATACTACAAGATATAGAATAGAGGGTTATGCCCGAGTACGAAATGGAGGATTCTGATGAAAACAGATATTCAGATTGCACAGGAAGCTACACTTAAGCCAATTAAAGAGGTTGCGGCACTCCTTGGAATTTGCGAGGACGATTTAGAACTTTACGGAAAGTATAAGGCTAAAATTTCTGAAGAATTAATGGAAAAGACAAAAAATAATCCTGATGGTAAGCTTGTTTTGGTTACCGCTATCAATCCGACTCCTGCCGGAGAAGGAAAAACAACTACCTCCATCGGTATCGGTGAAGCTTTTGGACGTCTCGGAAAAAAGGCTGTACTTGCCCTGAGAGAACCATCCCTCGGACCATGTTTTGGTATTAAGGGCGGCGCTTCCGGCGGCGGTTATGCCCAGGTTGTTCCTATGGAAGATTTAAATCTCCATTTTACCGGTGATTTCCACGCAATTACATCTGCAAACAATTTACTTGCGGCAATGTTGGATAATCACATTTTCCAGGGTAATTCCTTAAATATCGACCCAAAGCAGGTGGTTTGGAAGCGTTGTCTTGATATGAACGACCGTGCTTTAAGAAATATTACCATCGGTCTTGGCAAAAAATCCGACGGTGTCGTTAGAGAAGACCATTTCGTAATTTCTGTTGCTACAGAAATTATGGCTATTTTATGCCTGGCAGAAGACATGGATGATTTAAAGAACCGTCTGTCTAAGATTATTGTAGCATATACTTATGCGGGCGAACCGGTTACTGCAGCAGATTTAAAGGCGGTAGGCTCCATGGCGGCATTACTTAAAGATGCCCTGCAGCCTAACTTAATTCAGACATTGGAGCATACTCCTGCTATTGTACATGGTGGTCCGTTTGCAAATATTGCCCATGGTTGTAACAGTATTCGTGCCACAAAGGCAGCATTAAAGCTGGCAGATTATGTTATTACCGAAGCAGGCTTCGGTGCAGACCTTGGTGCGGAAAAATTCTTTGATATTAAATGCCGTATGGCAGGTTTAAAGCCGGATGCGGTTGTTCTGGTTGCTACCGTACGTGCGTTAAAATATAACGGCGGTGTGGCAAAGGCAGACCTGGCGGCAGAAAATTTAGATGCATTAAAGAAGGGTATCGTAAATCTCGAAAAGCATATCGAAAACCTTCACAAGTATCAGGTGCCTGTTATTGTAACATTAAACCGTTTTATGACAGACTCCGATGCAGAACTCAGCTTTGTTAAGGAATTCTGTGAAGAAAGAGGATGTACCTTTGCCCTTTCCGAAGTATGGGAAAAGGGCGGCGAAGGCGGCATTGACCTTGCAAACTGCATCTTAGATACTTTGGAAAATAAAAAGTCCGATTTCAAGGTGCTTTACGAAGACGAAATCAGCCTGACCGAAAAGATTGAAACCGTTGCCAAGGAAATTTACGGTGCGGCGTCTGTAACCTATGATCCTGCTGCGTTAAAGGCAATTAAAAAGTTAGAAGAGCTGGGCTTTAAGAATGTACCGGTTTGCTTGGCTAAGAACCAGTACTCCTTATCCGATGACCCTAAGCTTCTTGGTCGTCCGGAGGGCTTTAATATTAATATCCGCGATGCATATATTAATGCAGGCGCCGGCTTCCTGGTTGCTATTACCGGTACCATTATCCAGATGCCTGGTCTTCCAAAGGTTCCTGCAGCAGAAGCGATAGATGTTATTGACGGTGAAATCACCGGATTATTCTAAGAAAAGGAATTACTACAATGGATACATTACGTTTGGGAGTCAGAGGTCATGACATGCCAAAGGCACCTTTTGATGAACTGGTAAAAAGCATTTCCGATGCAGGGTTTTGTTGTACACAGCTGGCTCTGGCAAAGGCAATCCGGGATTTTGATATCAGCAGCAGTGCAATGACCTCCGGCATGGCAGATTATATGAAGAAAGTATTCGAGCAAAACAAGGTGGCGGTTTCCGTACTTGGCTGTTATAAAAATCTTGCGAATCCGGATGAAGCGCAGTTAAAGGCCATTATGGATTCTTACATGCACCATATCCGCTTTGCTAAATTCTTGGAATGCGGCATGGTGGGTACAGAAACCGGAGCGGTGAATACCGGCTATAAATACACACCGGAAAATCATACTGAGGAAGCTCTTGCTATTTTTATTGAAAATCTGAAGCGTATTGTGGAATATGCAGAAAAAATGGGTGTTTGTATCGGTATCGAACCGGTATATAAGCATATTATGTGCAATGTAGAGCGCACAAGAAAGGTTTTGGATGCGGTAAATTCTCCAAACCTGCGTGTGATTCTTGATCCAATCAATCTTTTAAATGCAGAAAATGAAAAACAACATGAAAAGATTGTAGAGGAAGCCTTTGATGTGCTTGGCAATGAAATTGATGCCATTCATATTAAGGACTATGTGGTAAAAGAAGACGGCAGCATTGTTTACGAAAAGGTAACCGTGGGAGAAGGAAACTTTAACATTCCTCATTTCCTTGGTATTTTAAAGGCAAAGAAGCCTTTTATTAACGTACTTTTGGAAGCTTCCACACCAGAAAACGTAAAAGCATCCTGCGACTATATCCGTGGCTGTTATGAACGTGCTTAAAGTGGGCAGTCACATTTAGAGGTTACACAATTAATATCCACGTCTACCAGTATAATATCATACCCAATGCGGCAGACACAGCGCCAGGGAATGATGTATTCCTGGTCCCGGCCTAGAATTCCCCAAATTTTGCAAGGGCCGGGAATTATCAGACGTTCTATACAGCCGGTTTTTAAGTTGAACTCAATGTCACCGACAAAACCGATGCGTTCTCCATCCCGTAGGTTAATTACTTCCTTTTGGCGGAGCTTACAGATACGGATGGAGTCTTCCAGACAATCATTTCGCATAATGGACCTCAGGAGGGTGGGTTAGTAACAGTTTATGCGGAACATTAGAAATACAGAAGAAAACATAGGAGGATTAGTTATGAAGTGTCCGTTTTGTGGTAAAGAAAACACAAGAGTAATCGATTCCAGACCGGCGGATGACGGTTCGTCCATCCGTAGAAGACGTCAGTGCGATGAGTGTTCCAAGCGCTTTACTACTTATGAAAAGGTGGAGGCAATACCTCTGGTTGTTATTAAAAAGGATAATAACAGGGAACCATACGACCGTTCTAAGATTGAAGCAGGTGTATTCCGTTCCTGCCATAAGCGTCCGATTTCTGTTGACCAGATTAACAGCCTTGTAGATGAAGTAGAAACCGCTGTATTTAATATGGAAGAAAAAGAGATTCCTAGCAGCATGATTGGTCAGCTGGTAATGGAAAAACTCCGCGACTTAGATCCGGTTGCTTATGTAAGATTTGCTTCTGTATATCGTGAATTTAAAGATGTTAATACCTTCATGAGTGAAATCAAAAAGATTTTAGACAAATAAAATTTAAAAACTCATTCCTTGCAGATTCCCCGTTTAGGAACTGCGCCGGAATGAGTTTTTTATTACGAATAAGTTGACAGTGGATTTTACGCATGTTATACTGTCAGTGCCTTTTCATTTTGGGAGAGATGAGAAAGGAGCTTTATGTTTTGTAAAACCTATAGTGCCGTGCTTCGTGGACTGGAGGCGGTTACTGTACAAGTGGAGGCCGATGTACGCAACGGTCTTCCCCAGCTGCAGATGGTTGGAGCCCTGGCTTCCGAGGCAAAGGAAGCAAGAGACAGAGTCCGCATAGCAATTGAAAATGCGGGATTCCGGCTTCCTCCAAAGCACATTACTATTAATTTGTCCCCGGCGGATATCCGCAAAGAAGGGACGTCTTTTGATCTTGCAACAGCAGTTTCAATTCTTGCCGCATTCGGCTACATTCCGGAAGAACACATAGCAGGATGTATGTTTGCCGGGGAGCTTAGTCTCGACGGAAAACTGAATAAGGTAACCGGAATTCTACCTATGGCAGGTCTTGCCGCCAGGGAAGGATTTCAAAAAATTATTGTACCGAAAGGAAATGCAGGAGAAGCAGCTTTACAGGGGGAAGTGCCGGTATACGGTATGGAAACCTTAGGGGAAGTTGTGTCCTTTTTACTTGGCAACAGCCCTCATTCTCCGGAAATTCCCATGAGCCCTTCGGTATTGAAGAAAATGCAAAAGGAGAGGGGAAAGGATGCAGAGGCTGATTTAAAGGATATTATAGGGCAGTCTGCAGCAAAGAGGGCGTTGATGATTGCAGCGGCAGGAGGCCACCATCTTCTTATGATTGGTCCACCGGGCAGTGGTAAAACCGCATTGGCAAAGTGTATGCCATCCTTGCTTCCGGAGCTTTCCTTTGAGGAGATGATAAACCTTTCCACGATTTACAGTGTTTCGGGCAAATTGAAAAACGAGTTGGAGTATGTGGTAAACCGTCCGTTTCAGGCACCTCATCATGCCACTACCCAGACGGCACTGCTTGGCGGAGGCAGAAGCGCAAAGCCCGGACTGGTGAGCTTGTGTCATCATGGCGTATTATTTTTGGATGAGTTTACGGAATTTAAATTAGAGGTATTGGAAACCCTGCGTCAGCCGTTGGAAGAACACGAAGTTACAGTATCCAGACTTCAGGCAACCTATACTTATCCTGCGGCATTTCAGCTGGTGGCCGCAATGAATCCGTGTCCATGCGGTTTTTATCCGGATCGGATAAAGTGTAATTGCACGACCCAGCAAATCAGCCGTTACACTGGAAAAATCAGCCAACCGATCCTGGACCGCATTGACATGATGATGGAGGTATTTCCGGTTAATTATGACAAAATCAGAAGACGGGAAAGTACGGAAAATTCAGAGTCGGTCCGTGAACAGGTATGCAGGGCAAGAAAAATCCAGGAAAAGCGTTTCAAAAAGAAAACAATTCATTTGAATTCAGAAATGGGAAAACGGGAAGTGGAAGAATTTTGTACTTTTGACGAAGAAGCAGAAATGATTCTGAACCGTTTGTTTGAAAAAAATGAATTTAGTACAAGACGGTATTACCGGATTTTAAAGCTTGCACGGACCATAGCTGATTTGGAGGGCAGTAAAGAAATAAAAAAACACCATCTGACAGAGGCTTATAGCTATTGCAATGTTGGAAAAAAATACTGGAGGATGGATGAATGAATAAAGAACTGGAACGGGAAGAATACTGGCATTGGTTCCATAGTATAACAGGAATCAGCCAGAGGGAAAAGGAAGATTTATTAAAGTTTTGCCCGGATACGGAAGCTTGGTACAATGCCGGTAAAAAAAAGGAAGTAAAAGAATTTTTCGGGCCTCTTTGCGAGGAATTTGAGCAGCAAAAAAACAGAAGGAATCAGATAATATCGATTCTGGAGGATGATAAAATAAAGGATGCCGCAAGAAAATCCTATGAAAGTGCCAAAAATAAGGGGATAAAGCTGGTTTGCCGCGAGTCGGAGGACTTTCCGGAGCGATTAAAGCATATTTTTCTGCCACCTCTTATGCTGTATTATTATGGGGAGCTTCCAAAGGAGAATACCCCATCTTTGGCAGTTATCGGTGCAAGAAACTGCAGTGTTTACGGAAAAGAAATTGCCGCCGGTTTTTCGGGGAAACTTTCTTCGGCGGGTATTCAGATTATCAGCGGAATGGCAAGAGGAATTGATGGTGCGGCGCAAAGAAGTGCCATAAATGAAGCAGGACGTGCATATGCTGTGTTAGGCAGCGGTGTGGATGTATGTTATCCGAGAGAAAACAAGCTGCTTTATAACCGGCTGCAGGAGATGGGAGGAGTGATTTCGGAGGAGCTGCCGGGCACAGAGCCGGCATCCTGGAATTTTCCAAAAAGAAACCGAATTATTTCCGGACTTTCAGATGCAATACTTGTGGTGGAGGCCAGGGAAAACAGCGGCTCACTGATTACGGTTTCCTATGCGTTGGAGCAGGGAAAGGATATTTATGCAGTTCCGGGAAGTATTTATGAAAAGCTGACGGAGGGAACCAACAGGCTGATTCAGGAAGGAGCGTATCTGGTACGGGAACCGGAGGATATTTTACAGGGATTTGCAGAAAAATATGCCCGTTTTTTGGGAGCAAACGGGGGAGAAAAAAAGAATTTCGAAAAAATTTTACTTGCAAGTCAGGAAAAAATAGTGTATGCTTGTTTGAGTTTACGTCCGAAACATATAGAAGAACTGATGGAAGAAACGGGAATATCTTTACCG